>CAIWTC010000745.1 GCA_903915485.1 uncultured Ignavibacteriales bacterium
CCTCTATTTTTGCCTGTTTAGCTTTTGCTCTTTTGTCGGCAATACTTTTATCATACTTTTCCGTAAGTTCTTTTGCTTCGGAAGTTCTGGAATTATATTCACTTGTGCTTTCGTATTCATCTCTCGGTTTGAATAGTTCGGGTCGCTGCTGTTTTGCCAACTGCTCGCCGGTGGTGTTTAAGTCTTCTTCAATTAATACATTACCCGTGCTTGCTTTCTCTAAATTTATGTCCGCAATTGCGGGTTTACCTTCTTCAACTTTAACAGGTAATGAATAATCTTTATACCCCGCCTTCTTCGCACTCAAAGAATAACTACCGACCGCCAAACCTTTCAGAATTTTTGCACCTTTCCATGAATTGCGGTAACTGCCCTTAATAAGTTCAACTTCTGCATCATCGGGAGAGATACTCAACTGAAGTGTGCCTGTAATTTCTTTAAGTTTAATATCCCTCAAGATGTGTTCATTTAATTTTATTTCAACAGTTTCAGTAACAGGATAGTACCCGGACTTAGAAACCGTCACCTGATACTTCCCCGGTGCAAGACTTATCTCATCCGTTTTGCTTTGTAGTTCCTTATTTATTTCCACCGTCGCGGTTTTAGGTTCAAGAGTTAAGGCTAGTGTGCCTGCATTCTTGCTTAGGTTAATGCTAAATGCATTCTCTTTATTTTCTGCAACGCTTATTTTCTTTGATGCATCTAAATATCCTGCTAGACTCAGTTTCAACTCATACTCACCGGGGAATAAAAACATAGTCTTTGGGGTAAGCCCCTTCTCTGCATTATCAATATATATCTTCGCACCGGCGGGAGTACTTTTGATGCTTACCGCGGCAGGTTCCTTCTGCTCAAGTTTATATTCAAACAATGCATTGTTAAGGGTTACATTTATTTTTGTGGTTATAGGTGAGTATCCTTCGAGTTCGATTCTTAAATCATGCTCGCCGTCTTTTAGTGTTAATGTTCTTATCTGTCCCTTGTTCTCGCCGTCAATAGATATTGTTGCGCCCGGAGGTGTTGTACTTATTACAGTGGAGATTAATTCACTTTTCTTGTCGGCAGTAAGTTTAAGCAGCCATGATTTACCCTTCTCAAGTGTAATGCCGTATTTTTTCAGTATTACCTGCAGCGGCGCGTACCCACTCAGCATGATTTTCAGTTCCCGTTCCTTGTATTGAAGAAAAAGGAAATCCCGTCCAGGCGAATGATTCATCTTAACCATTCCCAAATTTGCATCGTATGCCAGACCAACCAAATCAGTCTCAATGATTAATCCAGCTGCAACATCGCCATTGGCATCCTTTACATCATAGTCAATCAGTTCCTCCGGATGGTATTCCGCCATCCCGATGATTCTCATCTCGGACATTTCGGATTTCTTAGCTTGAGGAAAAAAGCTAACTGACAATAAAAGGAATACTAAAAAGCACCAGCGCATAGCTCACCCAAATTTTGTTTTTTTAATTGAAGTATAAAATAAAGAATGTTAGGGAATAAGACAACAACCTCACCCTTAATCCCTCTCCTTGCAAAGGAGAGGGAAAGGAGAATCAACTGAATATTACATCGCAATAAACCTATCCCCTTACCCTGTCCCGATTTATCGAAAAATACTATAAAGAAGTTCCCAATATTGCACCGCAATATGCTTACTATCCGCATTATGGTATCTAAACAATCCTGTCCCCTCTCCTTTTGAAGGAGAGGGTTAGGGTGAGGTCAATTATTTTCACTAAATTAAACCTTTATTTCTAAAAATATTTTCAAGCATAACATCAGCACAAAACTAAAATGAGATTTCTAAAAATATTACTAATCATCTTTGCCGTCTTAGTCGTCGGTCTCAACGCTCAGACTACAAAGAAAAAAGTCACACCCGCGCCTAAATCAAAAAAGACCAAGAGCAAACTTCCCGCTGATGTCAGCAAAGTAAAGCCTGCAATGATTTTCATTGAGGGAGGAACATTCAGTATGGGCAGCGACAGTAGCGCCGCTGACGAAAAGCCAGTGCATTCCGTCACACTAAATGATTTTTACATCGGCAAATATGAAGTCACCCAAAAAGAATGGATTGATATCATGGGCGAAAACCCAAGTGACTTCCCCACGCTTGACCGTCCCGTTGAGAATGTAAGTTGGGATGACATTCAGCTTTATCTGGATAAGCTTTATATAAAAACAGGAATGCCATACCGCTTGCCTACTGAAGCTGAATGGGAATACGCGGCAAAGGGAGGACAATTATCCAAAGGGTACAAGTTCAGCGGCGCAGATACCATCTACGATGCCGCATGGATTGACGGAAACTCAGGGAAAACCTCGCACAAAGTCGGCGAGAAACGAGCAAATGAATTAGGTCTCTACGACATGACCGGCAATGTGTGGGAGTGGTGCCAGGATATTTATGCTGAAGACTTTTATAAGAAAAGTCCCGCCCAAAATCCTCACGGCCCAAAAGTAGGGACCGAGTACATCCTGCGCGGAGGCTCATGGATTAACGCCGAATTCAACTGCCGCATGACCGAACGGCTTTCAAGCGAACCGACTGAACGCTTCAGCAACTACGGGTTCAGAGTCGTACTTGATGGACCGTAAGTAGCAACCTGTTATTCCCGCTAATTCAAGATTCTTAACATCAATAAAACAGGCAGATTCATCCTAAAGCGCTATTGTCATTCCCGCGAACGCGGGAATCCACTTTCCTTTTAACCATCCTAC
Organism: uncultured Ignavibacteriales bacterium; assembly: GCA_903915485.1. GTDB lineage: Bacteria > Bacteroidota > Ignavibacteria > Ignavibacteriales > Ignavibacteriaceae > CAIYTF01. Next base: position 2,722 of record CAIWTC010000745.1, read on the forward strand.
TCTCAATAAATTTAACCCCCTCCTTCCCTCAAAATGTTTTTTGACTTTTAACTAATAAACCTTACTTTAGTGAAGCATAAAATTTTTATAACATTTACAGTCAAGACAGGATTAAATTGGTTTTGCCCGGACACAAGGTTCTCAGATGAGTTTTCTAAAGAATATGTTTGCTGATAAACCTCAGCAACTTCTTAACGAAGGACTTAAAGCATATCGCGATAATAAGTACGGCGAAGGCATCAAGTTGCTTAATGAGGCAATTTCACTTTCACCAAAGCTTAGTGAAGCATTTCATTGCCGCGGATTATGTTTTCAGCAGATGAACCGTTTCGAAGATGCACTTGCCGACCTCAATCAAGTTTTACAAATCGATCCCGAATTCAACTCAACAGTATATTATTCCCGCGGGCTTACTTATAAAAATATCGGCACTGCCGAAAAAGCAATTGCTGACTTCAATAAATTTATTTCCCTAAACCCAAAGCACGCGAACGCGCGATATCACCGGGCGGACTTACTTTATGCTGCGGAAAAATATGACGAAGCACTGGACGACATCGTGCACCTGCAAAACCTCTCCCCCGACCACTTCGAAGGAATGATTCTCTGTGCATCTATACGAATAGCAAAAGGTGATTTCAAACGCGCTATTCTCGACCTTAATACTGCTATCTCGCTTAAACCAAGTCACGCTGAAGGATGGGTGCTTCGCGGTGAAGCTAAATTTCAACTTGGACAATTCAACGAAGCATTCAATGACTTATCAAAAGCAATAGATATTGAACCCGGGAACAGTAAAGCCCTCCTCAAGCTCGGCAAAGTTTATTTTGCAAAAGGCAACACCGAAGAAGCATTGGAACAGACAGGAATTTCACTTAAAATTTCACCAAGTTATCTCGAGGCGCATAGGTTCCGCGCAGAAGTATTAATTAAGATTGAAGATTATGAAGGAACCCTGCTGACTCTTAACAGGATACTTGAGCTCGACCCCGAAGACCACGCTTCCAGGTTGCGTAGGGGGCAACTCAAGAAAATATTAAAAGATATTTTGGGTGCAAAAAATGATTTCTACAAAAATCTCGCGGAGTTTCCTAACGACCCTGATGCATATTTTTCACTCGGTCAATTAGAAACTGCCGACGGCAATTTCGTTCAGGCAATTGAATTATTTACTAAGGCGCTTGCGCTTGCTCCCGAGAATCCTTTATTCTACAACGAGCGCGGACTCGCGAACTATTCATTCAAGAAGTATGCAGATTCTTTATCAGATTTTTCTAAAGCTATTGAAATGAGTGAGGATTACACATACTATTATAACCGTGCGCTTGCAAAAATGGAGCTTTGGGATAACAACGGCGCGATGTCGGATTTAACGATGGCGCTCAATAAACCAGATTTTGTAAATGCATATTTCGCCCGCGGTGAACTTAAAATAAAACAAGGCGATTTCAACGCTGCACTGCTTGACTATGACCGCATAATTCAGATTGATGTTAACAATAAAAATGCATATTATAAAAAATCTATTTGTTACCGTACTTTAGGTAATGCCGATTATGGTCTCCGCGAAATCAACCGTTCCATCAAAATAGATTCTGCATTCCCCGATGCATACTTTCAGCGCGCGCTTATTTACCTAATGCTATCGTCATTTAAAAACGCAAAGACTGATGTTATAACCGCTTTGAAACTGGGTCTTGAAGAGTCTAAAGCACAGGCAGAGCAACTGCTTACTAGCTTAGCAAAATATTAAGAACCACCCGAAGTTAAACCATAGAATTATTCCGAACTTTGGATTTATAGCACCGTAACCTATCGAATGTGCCTATTCCGTTCATTGAAATCTATTCACTACTTTCATATTGCAAATATTAAACTCACTTAAACTAAAAATTCCTTGACATTCTTTTCTTTATTCAGCAAATTGAATGTGCGATTTAGCATTATTTTATATTCATATTAAGGTTCCCGGCTTTAGCTTAAAATAATGCAATCTCGTCAGGGGTATATACAGGCGCAAATACGGGAGGTTAAAAACTCGAACTAAAATGAAATACTTTAAGAAGCATTATTTGCTCCTTACCGGAGATTATTGTTAATAGTTACAATTCTCCTCATTTTATTATTTTCAAAATAGTTGTTATTGAATAAACCTTCTTTAATATGAAATTTATGAGCGTCTAAAATGAAGCATACACTCGCTGCAGTTGTTTTCGTTCTTTTTTCAAACATTTTATTTTCTCAACAAAATACTAGAGATAGTATTTATCACGGGAATTGGATTGATTTGAACAAGAACGGCAAAATGGATATTTATGAAAATCCTTTACTTGATATCGAATCAAGAATTAAGGACTTACTCAGTCAAATGACCCTGGAGGAAAAAACCTGTCAGACGGCCACACTCTATGGTTTTGGCAGAGTCCTTAAAGATGAACTTCCCACACCCGGATGGAAAAACGAAATCTGGAAAGACGGCATCGCCAATATTGACGAGCACCTCAACGGACTTGACCGTCCCAACACTCAAACGCAGTACTCATGGCCGCCTTCTAAACACGCCGCTGCTATCAATCAAACACAAAAGTTTTTTATAGAAGAAACCCGGCTCGGCATTCCCGTTGATTTCAGTAACGAAGGCAACCGCGGAGTTTGTCATCAGAACGCAACAGGGTTCCCTTCTCAAATTGGTGTCGGCGCAACTTGGGATGTTGACTTAGTTTCGAAGATAGGAATCATCACCGGCAAAGAAGCAAAGATACTCGGATACAACAATGTATATTCCCCCATACTAGACCTTGCAAGAGACCCGCGCTGGGGCAGAGTTGTTGAGTGCTACGGCGAAGACCCGTACTTAGTTTCCAAGTTAGGAGTTGCACAAGTCAGAGGTATTCAAAGCGAAGGAGTTGCAGCAACAATAAAGCACTTCGCCGTTTACAGCATCCCCAAAGGTGGAAGAGACGGCGAGGCCCGCACCGACCCGCACATCGCACCGCGCGAAATGGAACTTGTTTATCTTGCTCCTTTCAAAGAATCAATAATGAAAGGCGGCGCGCTCGGCATCATGAGTTCATATAATGATTACGACGGCGTTCCCATCACTTGCAGCAGTGAGTTTCTAATTACAAGACTTAGAAAACAATGGGGCTTCAAAGGTTATATTGTTTCCGACAGTAAAGCAGTTGAATACATTTATACCAAACATCATGTTGCATCAGATGAAAAGGATGCAGTTAGACTATCGATACTTGGCGGACTAAATGTGAGAACAGAATTCACAGCACCGGACGATTACATTCTTCCGCTAAGAGAGTTAGTTAAAGAAGGTAAAGTTTCAATGACTACCCTTGATGAAAGAGTTGCCGATGTCCTTAGAGTTAAGTTCATGCTTGGGTTGTTCGACAAGCCTTTCGTAGAAAACCCAAAACACGCAGATGAAATCGTAGGCTCAGAAGATAATGAGAAAGTTTCTTATCAGTCATCCCTTGAATCAATTGTTCTTCTCAAGAATAACAACCTGCTTCCGCTAAGTAAAAAAGTAAAATCAATACTCGTCACAGGTCCCAATGCTGATGCAAAGAAATCATCTATCAGCAGATACGGTCCATCAAAGTTAAAAGTAATTTCTGTTTTGGAAGGAATAAAAAACAAAGCACCAAAAGATGTTGAAGTAAAATACACTTTAGGTTGCGAACTAATAGACAGCAATTATCCCGAAAGCGAAATTCTTCCCGGTTCTCCAACCGCAGCAGAAAAGGCTGAAATCGAAAAAGCAAAAGAGCTCGCAAAGACTGTTGACATCGCTGTAGTTGTTTTAGGTGACGACGAAAGAATAGTCGGCGAATCAAAATCAAGAACCAGCCTTGACCTTCCCGGCTATCAACTCGATTTGGTTAAAGCAATTCAAGAAACCGGAACACCCGTGGTTGTTATCCTACTAAACGGAAGACCTATGACAATTAACTGGATTGATAAATATGTACCCGCAATTCTCGAAGCATGGTTCCCCGGAAAGTGGGGCGGCAATGCAGTTGCCGATGTACTCTTTGGAGATTATAATCCCGGTGGTAAATTGCCTGTGACTTTTCCAAAAACTGTGGGTCAACTTCCTTTGGACTTCCCTTTTAAACCGGGCTCAGACCAAGGTGACGCCACAAGTGTAACGGGTGTCTTATATCCTTTTGGACATGGATTAAGTTATACTGATTTTTCATATTCTAATATAAGTGTCAGCCCCAAAGAACAAGTTAAAGACGGAAGAATAAACATAAGCGTTGATGTCAAGAACACAGGACTTAGAAAAGGCGATGAAGTTGTTCAACTTTATATCAATCAGGAAACAAGCAGCGTAACTACATTTGTGAAAAGTTTAAAGGGCTTCAAGAGAATATCATTGTCGCCTGAAGAAACAAAAACTGTTTCATTTGAATTAACTGCAGAAGACCTAAGCATCATCAACCGTGAAAATCAACTTACAGTTGAACCGGGCAAATTTAAAATAATGATTGGCAGTTCATCTGAAGATATCAGGTTAACCGGAAGTTTCATAATAAAGGAATAATTACATAATGAAAATATTTTTAAGACTAATGGTCATTGGTCTGCTGATGCATACAGGCAATTCAGCAGCACAGCAAAACCCCGCAGAGAATAGTTTATCCGCCAAAGAACTAAAAGACGGATGGAAACTTATATTCGACGGAAGCACAACTAACGGATGGATTAGCATTCGCGGGGATAAATTCCCTGAAAAAGGATGGGAAGTTAAAGACGGTCTGTTGAGTGTCATTGAATCAGGCGGCGCTGAATCAGCTAACGGCGGAGATATCATCACAACAAAAAAGTATAAGAACTTTATCCTCTCTGTTGACTTTAAAATATCCGAGGGTGCAAACAGCGGAATAAAATATTTTGTTGACCCTAACATCAATAAAGGTCCCGGTTCTGCAATCGGCTGCGAGTTTCAACTTCTCGATGACCAAGTGCATCCCGATGCAAAACTTGGTGTAAACGGCAACAGAACTTTAGGTGCACTGTATGATTTAATCGCTCCCGTTGATGTACACTTCAACGGCATAGACACATGGAACAATGCGACAATCGTTGTTAAAACCAATCACATCGAGCATTGGCTTAACGGCACTAAGATTGTCGAGTATGAAAGATGCAATCAGATGTGGCGCGCACTCGTTGCATACAGCAAATATAAAGTTTGGGATAAATTCGGCGAACTTCCCGAAGGACACATCCTTCTGCAGGACCACGGCAACAGCGCATCTTTCAAGAATATTAAAATATTAGAACTAGAATAGGAACACAAAAAATGAAACCATCAAGACGAAATTTTCTAAAGCTATCAGCAGCAGGAATTCTGCTCACAAAAGTAAACAGCGTTGCGGGAAATTTATTAGGCAGCAATTCATCACAGCTAAAACCCCGCAGCAAACAGAAGTTTAGCTTCGGCTTAGCTTCCTTCTCAACAAGGACTTATAATCTTACTCAGACTATCGCAATAACAAAACGATTAGGACTCACAGGACTCACACACAAGAGTATGCACCTACCCTTAACACTAAGCAAAGAAGAAATGGGAAAAGCAGTTCAGG
>CAIWTC010000746.1 GCA_903915485.1 uncultured Ignavibacteriales bacterium
AATCTTGAGATTTCAGGCGGTGCATCAAAGACACTCGGCGGAAATATTACTGTAAACGGAACTCTTTCATTAAATGAAGGGTTACTAGTTCTTGGAGCCAACAATTTAACATTAGGAGCTTCTGCTGTTGTCAGCGGTACTCCAAGTGCTACAAATATGATAGTTACTAGCGGAGCAGGAAATGTTATTAAGTCAATAGCAGATGCACAATCGCTGCCTTATTCGTTTACATTCCCAATAGGTGAAACTACAGGAACAACAGAGTATTCACCGGTCACTGTAACTGTAAATTCAGGGACATTAGCCTCTGCCTCAATTAATGCTAAAGTAGTTAATGCAAAGCATGCCTCAAACACAAGTGTTGCAGACTACCTTGATCGGTATTGGACACTAGCTTCAGTAGGTATCACCGGCGGGAGCATGAGCCTAAATGGAACTTATTTGCCGGCAGATGTTGTTGGTACTGAATCGAATATGATATCTGCAAATTATTCAAGCGGTTCATGGACAAATTATTCTCTAGCTAATTCTTCTGCACATACTTTAAGTGCATCAGGAATAATTGCATTAGGTGATTTTTCGGCTGTTACAGCTCCTGCGAGCGGAACAGTGGTTATAACTATGATTCCCGAAGGTTACTACCGTTCAGATGTAGATCCGCTTCCGGTATCTGACACATTCACTGCTACATTAGCAAGTGCTACAGGTCCTGATTATGCAGATGTTGAAACTGTAAATGTTAAGATTGATTCGGTTTCATACACAGGGACTGCAACATTTACAACCGCAACAACAGGCAGTTATTATCTTTATGTAAAGGGATTAGCCCTGATGTCAACTTGGAGTGCAGTACCCATAACTTTTACACAGGGGAGCTCCGTTAGCTATGATTTTACGGACGCAGTTACAAAAGCGTATGCAATCCCGGGATTTCCATTTGACCCTATGATTCTTCAAGGAACAAAATGGTGCATCTATGGAGGCGATGTTGACCAGGATGAGTTGATTGGAAATGTGGATTTGACAATGATTGACAATGATGCATTTGTGACACTTGAAGTTCATGGTGCAACAGATCTTGACGGTGATGCATTAGTTGGAAATGTGGATTTAACTATTTGCGACAACCACGCATTCTGGGTGGTTGAATCGCAGTCTCCGCGTAAAGTTAGTGGTATGGCTAGTAAATATTTACACAAACCTGTCCCTACCCGTAAAATTACGGAAGCTAAGTAATTCTCTATCATTTGACTCCTCATTATGAAAGTTAAGCCGGATTAATGAGGAGTTAAATTTAAGTTATTAAATTTTGTTGTGATAACAATAAGCTGTGGTTGTATGAGGTGTTGGGGTTAGATTTATTGGCTTATATGGGCAGGCTGTTCACTTAATTGTGAGCAGCCTTTTTTTTATGCGGTTGGTATTTTGTCCTTAATAAAAAGATGGAATGTTCGTAAATTGAATGACTATGTTTGTACTATTTATCTCTTAATTTGTTTTTAATGAATCACTATTTATTCATATCCCTTGGATTCCTTTTGGCCGCAATAATATATTTTGTGGTTGAGTATTATATTATCCAAAGGGCGGTGTCATCCTTTACTCACAGGGTAATTGTCAACGGAACTCGTGGGAAATCCAGCGTTACGGCATATATTGCTGCAGGATTAAGAGCAGGGGGTATTAAAACAATTGCTAAGATTACAGGAATTGTTCCGACTATTATCTTGTCAGATGGAACTGAAGAGACAATTAAAAGAAAAGGTTCTGCCCGAGTACAAGAGCAGTTTAAGATTATCAGAACTGCATGGAAGAAGGGCGCTGATGCATTAGTAATGGAATGTATGTCGCTGCATCCCGAATATCAGAGAATAGAAACTAAAGCTCTCAAACCTAATCTTTATATCATTACAAATATCGGCGATGACCACTTTGAAGAAATGGGCGATAAAATGAGCGAGAGAGTTGAATCTATATGCAGTGCAATTCCAAAAAACAGCAAGGTCATAACAATTAGTGATGATAACATTGAGCAAGTAAGAGAACTTGCCGCCAAATCAAATACTGAAGTAATTGTTCCAACAGAATTTGTAAGCGAACAACAATTACCCGCCGGAGTTTTTCCTCAAAATATAAATATAGCGTTAACAGCCCTTGAAATAATGGGAGTCAACCCTGAAGTCGTTAAGCAACAAATAATTACATATGCTTCTACATATAAGTATCCCGTTCGGAAGATTGATTCTTCAAATGGCAACTTATATTTTGTAAATGGTTTTGCTGTTAATGACCCGCCTTCCGCAGAGGCATTTATTAATTATTGGCGGGGAAAATTTAATCCTGATGCAGGCGTCAGTATCATACTAAATACCAGAGCAGATAGACCGGGTCGCACGAAATTATTTTGCAGTTGGCTGACTGAGTCAACTTATGTAAAGAATATTTTCCTCACAGGAAGTCACACAAAAACTGCACTTAGGATATTATCTAAAACCCTCCCTGATAAAATAGTTTCTGCTGAAGATTCAAAAATTTTAGTACAGAAAATTATGAATGAAAAATATACCGGGGATCAAGAACATATTATTTTTGGAATAGGAAATATTGCGGGGAGCGGATTTGAAATAATGGATATTATAGAATCAAAAAGTAAAGAGCATTTACGATGATTATCGAAACATTTTTAGCCGGTCTTGTAATCGGATTTCTTTTTTATGAACTTAGTGGATATACTGCCGGTGGAGTAATTGCCCCAGCTTATTTTGCACTTTATTTGCATTCTCCGTTAAGAATATTAAGCACCGTAGCAGCTGCGTTTTTAGTATGGGTTCTGATTGAACAGTTGTCTAAGTATTTGCTTATTTTCGGCAGGCGCCGGTTGATGATTTCAATTATACTTGGGTTCTGTGTTAAAATTCTACTGGAAAGTGTTATCGCACAGGTTAACATTACTTATTACGATATGACCGTTGTTGGCTATATCATACCCGGTCTGATAGCTAATGAGATGAGCAGGCAGAAACCAATCCCCACACTTGCCTCGCTGGTTGTGGTTACCGCACTGGTTACTTTAGTCACTATGCTTATTCATTAAAAGATAAAAGATGAATAAATATTTCTGGTCAGCAGTATCATTATCACTGGTAATTATTTTCTTTAGAGAACCTTTGTTTATAGAGCAAGTTCCCGTGAAGAATAAAAGTGAAATGCTGCGTGCAATTGAATTAACAAAGCAGTGGAAAAAAATTGTAAACGAAAATAAGCGTCGATTAGGAATCCCGGCAGATTCCGACTCTTTAGAATATGCTAAGCTGAATAATGGGGAGGAGGATATAATTGGAGATGAATATAGTATCCTCACAACCACACTGGGCTCACTGGAGGCAAAAGAACTTTCGAACAATACCGCATTTTCAGCTCTAATGGTGAAGCTTATATCTGAATCAGATGCTGATACAAGCAAACCGGTAGGTATAGAAGCGTCAGGGTCATTCCCTGCGTTGACTATTCAAACAATGGCGGCACTTCAGTCGATGAACCGTAAGGCAGTCCTAATATCTTCTCTGGGAGCTTCATCACATGGTGCTAATCAGCCTGGGGCATTGTGGATTGACATGGAAGGGTGGCTGAACAAGTACGGCGGCTGCAGGTATCATTCAGAGCTGATTACATATGGAGCTGAAGGAGATACTGCAGGCGGCTTAATTGAAGAGGGAAAGGCAGAATTAGATAATGCATTAACCAGAAATGGAAAACAAGTGTTCATCCCCAAAACGATAGAGATGAGCATTGAAAAAAAGTTGGAATTATTTAAGGGGAGGAATATCGGGCTGCTAATCAATATCGGTGGAAATCAATCGGCATTGGGTTATTGTTCCCATGCAGAACTCCTTCCTAACGGGCTTCACAAAGAAATCGTTACATGCGACCATAAGGATAGGGGAGTGATATCAAGAGTTTCTGAAATTGGTATTCCATTTATACATCTGCTTAACTTAAAGAATTTAGCGGCGAAATATTCAATCACAGATAGAAGTATTTCTTCTACTCATCCAATATTCATGGAAACAAAATCTATTAAGTGGAGAGTGTTGATTTCACTATTATTAATTAGTGTATTGTTATTTCTGTTTTACCGTTCAAAAAAATCTACAACTAAATAATTATTAATTCGTTTTCTCAAAGTAGGAGCGTTTGGAATTCCAACAGTTGAAATATGCTAAATCAGCGTTGACACAAAATGAAAAGAGCCTGCACATTCAACAAATAAATTGTTTGTGCAGGCTCTTTAAGTTTAAGTATTAGTTATTAGTCTTCGCTGCGTCCTGTTGAGGTACCGGCAGAACCGCCTCTGCGCTTGTCAGCAGAACCATAGAATAATCCTGATTGAGCATCATAAAGTACTAACTGAGCACCACCGAAGAAAAGGTCAAAGTTATCATATACCTGAATCTGATGTCCTCTTCTTTCCATAGCAGTACGGACTTCCTGTGGAATTCTTCCCTCGATATATAATTTCTCATCAAACTTCTGACTGAACATTCTAGGAGCATCATTAGCTTCTTTAATTGTCATCTTATAATCAAGAAGATTCAAAATTATTTGCGCTACAGTAGGAATAATTCTACCGGCGCCGGGACTGCCGAGAGCAATATATGGTTTGCCGTTCTGGTCTAGAACAATTGTCGGAGCAATTGAACTTCTTGGCTGTTTTCCGGGTTGAATTCTGTTCTTTTCTGAAATAGCTGAAAAATTAACCAATCCATTATTCATTAAAACACCACATGCACTAAGTCCTGAGCCGAAGAAATTACCAATAGTTTGAGTTAAAGAAACCATGTTACCATTCTTATCAGCAACACAAAGATGTGTAGTGTGTCCGCCTTCACCTGAAGTTTCAGCAAGTGCCGCAAGTTGAGGAGCTAAAGTACTCTTGTAAAATAATGCTTCAGGTTTATCGACATCATTAATGTTGTCAGAAGTATCAGCCTCTTCTTTTTCAACCGGAGCATCAGCACTGATGTGCTTCTTTTTCCCCCAAGTATCAAATCTAGGGTTTTTCCATCTGTTTGATGTTGGCATTGACTCATCATCCTGGTCGTCGCTAATGATATAACTTTCAGAAGAAACAGATTTTTCCTTTATAACTGAATTCTGAGATTGCTTACTAGATGATGAGTTATGTTTTGTCGGGTTTCCCGATCTAACCATTCTGTTTTCAGCAGGATTAACTCTACCCATATCTATATCTGCGAAGCGTTCCTTTGCATAAGATTTAGAGATAAGCCCATTGACAGGAACAGTATTAAATTTAGGATCTCCGATAAAAGAACCTCTATCTGAAGAAACTCTTTTGAAAGTTTCAGCTAAAAAATGAAGACTCTTATCCGAAGTACTGAAATGTCCCCAAGCAGGGAGGTTCCCTAATTCAAAAATATTTAAGGCTTCCAAAACTGACGCACCTGACTGAGGCGGTGGAGATGTAATAATTTTATATCCGCGGAAAGTACCTTGAAGGGGTTCGCTTATTACCGGTTGATAATTTTTCAAATCGCTTACTGTAACCATGCCGCCGTTAGCAATAATTTCTGCAGACAAGTCTGCGGCAACCTGACCTTCGTAAAATCCTTTGGCACCATGAAGAGCAATTTGTTCTAAAGTGGCAGCAAGTTTAGGTTGTCTAAGAGTATCTCCTTGAGCGATAGGAAAACCACCCGGCAGATAAACTTCAGCAGTTGCAGGATATTTTTCCAGCACATTTGAGTTGTCAAGAACAATTTTGCCGAGTGTTTCATCAATAGGGAATCCATCGCGGGCATAATTAATAGCAGGTTGAATAACAACTGATAACGGCATCGTTCCGTATGCTTCAAGCGCGGAAACTAAACCGGCAACTGTTCCCGGAACGAGAATAGATTTAGCCGTTTTTTTGTCTTTATCGAAATCAAATGCTAACTTATCGACATCTTCAGAGGTACGGGGATAATAGTTAATAAAAACATTTTTATGTTCATTAACAAGACTGATAACCATTCCACCGCCACCACCAAGACCTGAACCATCCGGTTCAACTACGCCGATAGTAAACGCTGCTGCAACAGCTGCATCAACTGCATTCCCGCCTTTAGCAAGGATATCCATCGCTGCTTTTGTGGCAAGTGGATGAGCAGTTGCGGCCATCCCATTTTTTTCAGCCTGTGCATAGAGTGGCTGAACGATGAAGAGTTGTACGAAAAACAAAAGGGCAAAAACCATATTTGCTTTTTTTCTAATGCTGTATATCATCATTGTATTGCTTTCGAAAGTGTAATATTTATAAATAAGCTATATATCATTGTATGATTAAATTATTATATCATTAATTCTTAATATGAAAACCATAATAATGTTCCAAGAACTTAACTAGTACTTCAGTTAAGTTTCCTGCAAATTTATTAATGTTCCTACTGCCATCTCTGACATTCTCCATGTTTGTTTCGATTTGAATGCCGTCAAATGTACCTCCATTAGCTGAGCTATGCCTGTTCAAGCTGTATCCTCCGCGAAAAAAAGGCTGAGAACCGACCGGAGCTCTATGTGTTGTTGAAGGGATAGTGGGATATCCGGCTGCTTCCAAAAGAGAACCTATACTTGATGGCCCGCTGATTAATTCAGTGAAGATTTGTTTCTTGCCAATAGAAGTTACTAAATTTCTTAAACTGCTTTTATCAATAAATAAATCATCCTCTAAATCTTTATTATCCAATTGAAGCTCTTCAGCATCTAGCAGATAACCTAGTTCTAGAAACTGTTCGACATGATTATGAGCGTGAAGGTCTATATAAAAGCCCTTCTTTGAGTATTTGAGAATTTCTTCTTTTGCAGAGTCAACATAAGAATGATATTCCTCCCAAACGAGTTCAGCAGTTTTGCCTCCGCAAGCTGCCTCCTGAATGTCCCTGTTTACATCAACTTTTTTCCTACGGAGATGGTTGATAATTACAAAAGGGAGTTTACCTGTTTTATCAAAAAAAGCCTTCCTTATAGCCATGCTCATTTCCTGAGTATATCTATCAGCAACAGTGTGTATATCTCCGTCGCATGAGCGGTCGGGGATTGCGGCGGGGAGTTTCTCGCCATCGTGTGGTACTGATATGATTAGGGGAATATTCCCAGGAAGATACTCAACAAAACCACTTTCGCTGAATCTTCCGTGTTCAGAAAGAACAGATTGCGCGCTTCCTATCACAGAAAAAAACAAAATAATAAGGAAAACTTTTTTCAAAATCATAATAATGTGAATCTATTAGTTTATTAAACAGTAGTTAATCTAAAAATTAAAAAGCTTCTTTTAATGGAGTTAAAGCTTCTGCCATTTTATCAATTACTTTAATTTGAACTTTCTTCTGTGAAGCAAGTTTGGTAAAGAACTGATCCTCATCGCCTTGTTTAACAACAATCAATAAACTGCTGGCATTTGCTGCTAATTGACACAGATCATCTGATTGAACTCCGCGTCTAGCTTTACCGCCTAAGTGAAGCATAAGAACTTTGATGCCTTTGTCTTTGGCAGATTTTAATATGGATTTAACTCTATCAAGTTCTTGTTCGCGGCTAATTCCTGCAGCGCCAAGTCCTTTTGAACTGAACCCCGGAACGATAACAAGCGTTTTGACTCCACTTAAGTCTGATTCTTTAGCCAGATTAACAACTTTGAAATTTAAATTCAATTTTCTAAGCAGTGTTCCTGCAAGACTAACATCGGCACTTTGACCCGCTGAAGTAACTAAAATAGGCTGACTATATAGTCCTGAAGCAGGGATAGGGTCTTTAGCAAAAGTTGAGAAAGCGATTACTAAAAACAGAAATATGGAGAGCTTTTTCATTTTGATTCTTTCATTTATTTAATAAAATTTCCAATTCCACCAGTTGTGATATCTTCATACGAAGGAATATTGGAATAAATAATCTTTTTTTCCGGGAATTTCTCATTATATCCATTGATGATTGCACTAATCCCCGCAATGTGCCTAGCTACTCTGACATTGAGAGGGTAGCCGTTAATTTCATCATATGTTATTCTAAACTTGGCGGACTTCATTGCTTGCGCATAGAATCTATCTTTGCCGCCTATTATTAAGTTCTCATCAGTTTTTCCGCGAAGCCTTCCCTGAATGGGATTGCTAGTTTCCATAAGAAAGGGAAGTACACTTGAACTATCACCCCATTCTCTATGACTTAACCCATGAAAGTTTTTGGGAGAGACTTCAAGTGCATAGGTCAAGGATTGGAGTTCTAATTCTAAAATTGCAGAAGCACTTATATCTTGACATTTTTCATGTGAAATTATCGCATTGATAATAGGAATTTCAGGAGCGGCTTCATGTAAATCAAATGCAACATCAACATGTTCTTTTTTAATCAATTCTAAAACAGCATATCCAACTCTTTCAGAAAAATTACCATCAACTCTACCGGGATAAGAACGGTTTAAGTTACGGGTTTCAAATCCAGACAAACTTTGACCGCTTGGATAATGCATATAAACTAACGGGTCAGGCCATTGGTCAAGCGGATTAGATACGCGTGACCCGGTTCTAAACTCTCTTGAACCGGTAGGAGTATTAATATTAAAGAATTGCGGCAGACCTTCAAGAGGGTCTGTACAGGTAAAACCACTTCCACATGCTTGTGGAATAACAATGAATTTCCCTGAGTCAATTCGTAAGTTTTCAGTCAGAAGTACTGCAGTCATAAAACCTGCAACTTCATTAGGGTGAGTACCGCCAAGCACAAGAATAGTTGCGCCCGGTTTCTTGCTGTCAAAAATATATACAGGAGTATCGCCTGAAGTACCCTTTAAGGAAGGGCAGTACTTCGCAAGACTACTTTTTTCTGTCATACTACTTGACGGATAAAGTATATCCGGTTTCTTCATCTTTAGAAATTCTACTGAAGCTGTTCCGGTGAGGGTAAGCACGAATGCTAGCAGAACTCCGGCAACGACTTGATTATTTTTCATTATCTACAAACCTTTAGAGTGTTAAACCGGGAACAGAACATATCCTTATTCTGTTCCCGATAGTTAAATTACTTTATTAATAACATTTTAATTAATTTCGAAGAACTGTTTGCTTTGATTACTGCAAAATAAACACCTGATGGCAATGCTGAAGCATCAAATTGAGCAGTGTGACTGCCAGCCTGAAGGTTTCTATTTACAACTGTAGCAACAGTATTCCCAAGGATATTTACAATTTGTAGGTTAACAAACTGTGCAGATCCTATTTCAAAACGAATGCTTGTGCTTGGGTTAAAAGGATTAGGATAGTTCTGATGAATTGCGAAATCCTTAGCACCCAATGGATTGTTATCTTTAACAGCTGTTACTTTTGCTGTATCAAAGATAGTATAGGAAGAAAGAATATTGCTGAATACTGAAATTGAGCGAGGGTCAGAATCTTGAACTTCTGCTCCGGCACCAACTTGAGCCCAATCAGTATTTGTGAACTGCATTACTTTAGCTGGAACTGTGCTGCTGAATAGTTTGCCGTTATCATCTCCTGATGGCCAGGTTAATGTAATTGTTCTTCCATTTACAGGTTGTGAACTTGCATTTACATTCCAGTTACGAGCAATACCATCCTTACCGTTAATAGTTACAATTCCTGCATCACCAGAAAATCTTGAGATAGAGGCTGTTGCAATATTGTCTGAACCTGATGAAAGATTAAAGCCGATTCCGCCAAAGTCATTTGCATTTACACCAATAGCTCTTTGTGTGCTTACAACTCCTTTAACATATGCAGTAGGAGTTTCACCTGCTAATAGAGCGTTACTACCCAATGTCAGGGTGTGTACTCCGGTATTGATGCCCGCAGCTCCGGTTTCAAACGAAAGAGTTCCGTTTACTGTAATGTCTGATGCTAAATCAACTCCCTGAGTACTTACAATAGACAAATTTTGTAATGTTGCAGGAGATGCAGGTATTTCTAATCCTGTAGTAACTGAACTAACTGTACTGATATATGCAACATTTACTTGTGATGAAAATACAGGTGCTACAGATAAAGTTCCAACTGCTCTTCGAATTGTACTACCCGAAGCCATTGTAAGTGCTAAATCATCAAGTAAGCCATTATTATCAAAATTACCGGAAGAAAGAGTTAAGTTGCCGGTAATTGTTCTACTTGCATGAAGAGTGACACCGCCATTATTGTAAATGCTAAGGTTTTTTGGGCCATCAAGTGATGGAAATTCAGCTTCAGCAGTTAACTGTGCGGTTGTTTGTCCAGGTGCGCCATATTGTAAAATTGCGCTTGGACCGTATGTTAAAGAATATCCATTAAGACCGAGTGAAGCAGTTCCGCGTAGCGACAAAGTTCCGTTAACAACTATATCAGAATTGATAAGTTTTGGACCGCCGCCGCTTAAGTATAAGTTATTAAATGTTGTCATCGATGCAGGAATTCTAGATGTATCAGAGCGTGAAAATCTAACAGTACCTTGGGAATAATTAATTCCTAAGAGTGG
>CAIWTC010000747.1 GCA_903915485.1 uncultured Ignavibacteriales bacterium
AATCTTGACCTCCTCACAAAAGATGAGAGAAACACATTATTCAATGAGTTCAACAGAAACGAGGACTTATCCCCCGCTAAGATGATTAAAGCACTTGGCATGAGCAAACACTTTTCATTTCAAAACGGAATTGCACCAAAGGTAAAAGGCAACACTACCAATTCCCGATTAAGCAAAGTGCTTGGAGAGGATGCATATTTTGCACTTTCACACGAAGAAAAATTTAAGCTTTGGCATGTACTTTATTTTGCTGAGGATGAAGATTGGCTTCTTGATTATGCAGTCAATAAATTAAATTTTAATCATGAGACTGCGGGTAAATATGCCAAAACAAATTTAGAAGCAGATTACGGCAGCATAAGTACAAAAGCAATCCACAAAATTATTCCGTTCATGCAGGACGGTTATGATTATGCCGAAGCATGCGAATTAGCCGGGTATCACCATTCATTCGATGAAGACAAAGACGGTAAAGAACGGGAACTGCTAGATAAGATTATCAGGGAAAAAGATGACGACAGAAGAAACCCCCTCGTAGAGCAGGCAATATCAGAAACCGTCAGACTTGTTAATGAAATTATTGCAGAGAATGGCAAACCCTCCAAAATAAGAGTTGAATTTGCACGGCAGCTGAAGATGCCCAAAGACAAAAGGGAAAAACTAAAGAGCAGAAATGATGAAAAAGAAAAATCAAGAGACAGTTACAGGGATTTTCTTGTTAAATCTGCCGGTCTTTCAAACCCTTCACGGGCAGACATAATAAAATTTGAACTATGGCTTGAAATGGAATTCGACCTTAAGGACTTTGACAAGAAAAAAGGCAGTATAGATATTTCGGAATTCAGAAAGTTTACTAAAAATGTTAAGACAGGCGACGCATCCAAGTACAAACTATGGCTTGAATGCGGGCGCATCTCACCTTATACCGGCAAAGTAATAGGACTAAGCGAATTATTTTCTCCCGAAATTGAAGTTGAACATATCATCCCTTACAGCAGGTCTTTAGATGATTCCTTCTCCAACAAAACCTTATGTGAGCGTTTAGTGAATGCGGATAAAGGAAACCGGACTCCTTTTGAATATTTATCCGGTCATCCTCAAAAATGGGAAGCATTTTTAGACAGGGTAAAATTATTTCCTTTCGGTAAGCAGTTGAAGTTTCAGATGAAGGAAATTCCATCTGACTTTATAAGTCAGCAGTTGAACAATACCGCATACATCGCAAAACATGCCAGGAAAAAACTGAAACTCGTGTGCAGGGATGTGCAGGTAACAAACGGTCAGGCAACAAGTCACTTGCGCAGGATGTGGGGACTTAACAAAGTCCTTAATCCAACAGGTGCAAACGACAAGAGCAGGCATGACCACAGGCACCATGCTATTGATGCACTTGTTATTGCATCAACAACACCTGACTTTATCAATACGCTTAGCAGATATGCTTCTTTTGATGCATTGGGTAAACTAAGAATCTCAAACTTCCCAATGCCCTTCCCTGAATTTTTCAGTCAGACGGAAGAATTGTTTTCAACAATTTTAATTTCTTACCGAAATAAACAACGGTTGATATCTTCGAAACTTAATAAATACAAACACTCAAAGAATACTGCTGCTCAAACAACAGTATCTATCCGCGGTCCGCTTCATGAAGAAACTTTCTTTGGAAGGATTCTTAATCCTGAAACAAATAAACAGTCTTATGTAATCAGGAAACCTTTAAGTTCTTTCAAAGATGCAAAACAGCTAAGTAAAATAGTTGACCCTGCCATAAGAAAACTTGTATTGGAACATGTTGAAAAATGCGGTTCGGTAGCCTCGGCAATGTCAACCCCTCTGTTCATGATAAGCAAAGACGGTAAGAAAAAAATTCCGGTAAATAAAGTAAGAGTTATTGACAGCGCGGAAGAACTTGTTCAACTGCGCCCTAAAGAAAATCCAAAACTTTTTGTTGCTCCGGGTGATAACTACTGCATCGCAATCTATGAAAAAGACGGGAAGCGGGCATATAACACAATCAGTTTTTATAATGCTGTACACAAGAAAATAAATAAGCAACCACTATTCCCATTAACTGAGGGCGACAAACCTTTCCTGATGTCTCTTTCAAAAAAAGATTTAGTAGTGGTTTATAATCAGCATCCGGATGAAATTAATTGGAATGATAAATCCAGTCTTTTTAAGAATTTATATTTAGTGCGTAAGTTTGATAAAAACGGGAGAATTGCTTTAGCCAAACATAATTTATCAAATATTGATGTCAATAATCCAAGTGCCTATCCTTTGGGGTCAGCTTTACTGAAGGGTTTCAGCACATTAAAAGCAGTTAAAGTGCATATTTCCCTAACAGGGAAGATAGTTAAAGCGTAACATGATTAAAAGGACGCTCTATTTTGGCAACCCTGCGTATTTAAGTAAAAAAGACAATCAGTTAAAAATCGAACTTCTTGAAGGAAACGAAGCAAATAAAATTATAACTGTTCCAATTGAAGACATTGGAATTATTATACTTGACAATCCTCAAATCACAGTCACGCAGGCGGTTATGAGCGGGTTGATTGAAAATAATTCCGCATTGGTGACATGTGCGCCCAATCATATTCCAAACGGACTTTTACTGCCTTTGGAAGGTAACCATATTCAGTCCGAACGGTTTGCAGAACAAATTAATGCTTCAGCACCTCTAAAAAAGCAGTTATGGAGGCAAACCGTTAAAGCAAAGATATTCAATCAGGCACTTCTGTTGGATTCTATCGGCAAGGAATCAAAAAACATGAAGACCTGGTCTTCTAAAGTTTCATCAGGTGACAAAAACAATTTAGAAAGCAGGGCGGCAGTATATTATTGGAAAAATATTTTTGATACTATTCCTGATTTTATCCGTCAGAGGGATGGGGATATACCAAACAGTTTTCTGAATTACGGATATGCTGTTCTAAGGGCAATAACAGCAAGAAGTCTTGTAGGTTCGGGTCTGCTTCCCACTCTCGGCATTCACCATCATAATAAATATAATGCGTACTGCCTGGCAGATGATATCATGGAACCTTACAGACCTTATGTAGATGCAATTGTTCTTGATATATTGAATAAGTTTCCCCGAGAAGAAGAAATCACAAAGGATATTAAGAAAATGATTTTGGAACTTCCGGTAAAGGATGTCAAAATGGAAAAAGAGGAAAGCCCGCTGATGATTGCAATGCAGAGAACAACCGCATCGCTGGCAAAATGTTTTGCAGGCGATGAAAGAAATTTGCTTTATCCTTTATTCTCTTAGAAAAGCATCATGGGGTTTAATCAATACCGCATTATGTGGGTATTAGTATTTTTTGACCTCCCTACCGAAACTCAGCGGGAAAAGAAAGACTATGTTAAGTTCCGGAAAAAACTTCTGAACGACGGGTTTTCCATGTTTCAGTTTTCTATTTATATAAGGCACTGTGCCAGTAAGGAAAACCGCGATGTCCATGTAAAAAGAGTTAAGAAGTGCCTCCCCCCTCATGGACATATCGGAATTCTGTCCATAACAGATAAACAATTCGGCGACATGGAAATATTCATGGGACATGAACCGGATTCAGGCAGTTTTACTGAACCTCAGCAGTTAGAACTATTTTGATGCCCGGAACTAAAAATAAAAAGCCGGTTAAATAACCGGCATATAATTAAAACAATCAACATATTTTAATTCCTAAAAAACTCTATAAGTCTCTATTATTCAATGACATACAAACATCGTATTGTTTTAAATATCGTCAAAGAACAAACTGAAAGCAAACCACAACTACGATATGGGTCTTGAGATTTACCATAAAATTGTTTTAAATATCGTCAAAGAACAAACTGAAAGCAAACCACAACTATTGTCTAAGTGC
>CAIWTC010000748.1 GCA_903915485.1 uncultured Ignavibacteriales bacterium
AAAATATATTATAGAATAGTATATTAAAATTCAGAACACTTCAATATTCAGATATCATTATCAATCCACCTAATAAACTCATATAAATAACACACAGGCGGATGTGTTTCAACTTGTGTTATGATTCTCGATTCCCCGGAAGTTGTAATCACTGGCTACAGTTATGCTATACTCATCGCCAATCATGAGCCTGATAGCAGTTGTATGGGGGCGAAACACACTAACATACTCCGCGACGGACAGGCAAAATATTGTTTTGCAAATAAATGGCTGACGCTGACACAATATAAATTAAATAATGAAATTGCATAACATACTTATGCACGAGTAGTTTATACGCACTGCAAAATAGTAAAGACTAATACTTGATGATGTGCGGTGGAAAAATTAAGTGGTGTATAAAATAATTAGTGATACAGTTATGAGGCGCATGTTTAGCGGTCCGGGAGTGTTATGAGTTGTGTCGTATCCGGGCAATTATATAAATAACTGAAGTACATGCAGTTAATGCATTCAAGTAATAGAACTGTTGATTAAAGTATAAATGCTAAAAATATATTGATAAATAAAAAATAATAATAAGACATGTTATACAAGCCAACAATAAATAATATTATTGCTGGTATTATTTAACAATAACTCCGACTTTTAAGTCGGAGAGTAAATAAGAAAATCATACTCGGCTTCAGCCAAAATAGGCTCTGCATTGGGCTAAAGCCGATTCTAGCATGTGTTTTCCCCCGACTTAAAAGTCGGGGTTATTAAATCAGAAAATATGTTTTTGCGTAACAAGAGTTAAAAATATTTTTCATAACTACAAGTATAACCGCATAAAATAAGGGTGAAACAGGTGTTTAAAGCGCCAATAGAGAATGAATACGCACTAAAGGGCAATAGTGAGTGCCCTTGCTAAACTAATTATATATTTATTCGATAATGTTATTGGAGGCTAAAATAAATGCAATGCTTCCCCGGGCACAGGTAAGGATACCGACCGGAATTAGAGTCACAACCCAAATACATGGAGGTATTTTATGGGATTCAGGATTAACACAAATGTTGACGCTTTAACCGCATACAATGCATTAGCAAAAGTCAACAAAGAGACAGCTACCGCACAATTAAAACTCGCCTCAGGCAAAAGAATTAATAATGTGGCAGATGATACATCAGGTTTCAATATTGGTAAATCTCTCGAAGGAAAGATAACCGTTATGAAATCAGCACAGAACAATGTTTCCAGTGCAAAGAATTTGCTTTCAACCGCTGAAGGCGCTCTTCTCTCATCTAACGATCTTTTAATTAAGATTGAAGGAAAAATTTCCGATTCAACAAACCCAACAGCAGATCGCGATGCAATTGCAAAAGACATCAAAGCCTTAGCAACAGAAATGCAGTCAGTACTTAATACTACAAAGTTCAACAATACGAACTTATTGACAGGCAGTTCAGATGCAAAGACAGGTTTTTCATTCCAGATAGGCGTTTATGATAAAAATGCCGGTGGAACAGAAAAAATATCATTAGATTTTGCACAGGCAATACTCTCAAGTAGTGCAACAGGTTTCAATACTTCATTAGGTAATTTTATGAGCGTTACCGAAGCTAGTATGACAACCAGTGCTACAATCACCTCGCTACAAGCTAACTTGGCTTCATTGAAGACAGAAGTTACGAGTGCATTAGGAAAGATTGGTAACTTTACACAACGCTTGGACATTAAAGAAGAAACACTCAATGTGTCAATCACTAATGCTCAATCAAGTTACAGTCGTCTCTTCGACGCTGACATGGCTGCAGAACAATTGAACGCTACCCGCGGAAGTATCCTTGGACAGGCTGCTACTGCAATGGTTTCTCAGTTGAATTCAGCTCCTCAGTCTGTACTGTCACTATTCAGATAGTACACGAACATAATTCCGGAATCCCTTCCGTGCATTAGTACGGAGGGGATGTTTATTTTAAACCGCTTTGATGTTTTCCACAATTAAGTTGCTTCAATATTCTATAATATATAGACCGGTATAACAGGGATATAATAATTAGTTTTATACCTTATATGCCGCTAGGCATTATATGTTTGTAAAAACAACCCCAAAACGAATGCTGTTTCCCGTCAGGGAATATATGTTTTATTATTATTATGTTTCCCACAAAACACAATACATATATTTTCATATGGATTATGATATTCTAAAAGCAGAAAAATATCAATAAACGGAATCAGTCTGAATAATTAAACGGTCCTGAGCTGCGGACCGGATGGTTAATAAGTACTCTGGGGTGTTCGCTTCCTACCACCTTCCAATACAATTATTAATAATTGATGAATCACTAAAATATTACTCCACATGGGTGAGAAATAGATGCCATATTTTACCAATATTTCTTTGGAAATATCTCTCAGAACTCTGAGGTAAGCTTTGTACCGGATAAAATATGAATGCTGATATCAATGTTACAATCAGCCGTCATCAAGGCAATCTTAAATAATATTTATGACAAAAAAGACTGAAAACAAAGTAAAGGTCAATACCGAATGACCTGATTAAACTTTTTCCAAAAAGTTTCGATAATGCAAGTAGAAGTCAAAATAATTGAACGGCTTCTCCGGCATTGGTAAGGATACCAACCCGGTTTTTTCAAATAACCCAAATACATGGAGGTATTTTATGGGATTCAGGATTAACACAAATGTTGACGCTTTAACCGCATATAATGCATTAGCAAAAGTCAACAAAGAGACAGCAACTGCACAGTTGAAACTAGCTTCGGGCAAGAGAATCAATAATGTGGCAGATGACACTTCAGGCTTCAATATCGGTAAATCTCTCGAAGGAAAGATAACCGTTATGAAATCTGCTCAGAACAACGTATCAAGTGCAAAAAACTTGTTATCAACAGCTGAAGGTGCATTACTCTCATCTAACGATCTTTTAATTAAGATTGAAGGAAAAATTTCTGATGCAACAAACCCTACAGCAGATCGCGATGCAATCGCAAAAGATATCAAAGCTTTAGCAACTGAAATGCAATCAGTTCTGAATACAACGAAGTTCAACAATACGAATTTGTTGACCGGTAGTTCTGATGCAAAGACAGGTTTTTCATTCCAGATCGGTGTTTACGATAAAGACGCTTCAGGAAAAGAAAAAATATCCTTAGACTTTGCGCAGGCAATTCTATCCGGTAGTGCATCTGGATTTAACACATCATTAGGTAATCTTATGAGCGTAAGCGAAGCTAGTATGACGACTAGTGCTACAATCACCTCATTGCAGGCAAACCTGGCTTCATTGAAGACAGAAGTAACCAGTGCATTAGGAAAGATTGGTAACTTTACACAACGCTTGGACATTAAAGAAGAAACACTCAATGTGTCAATCACTAATGCTCAATCAAGTTACAGCCGTCTATTC
>CAIWTC010000749.1 GCA_903915485.1 uncultured Ignavibacteriales bacterium
CGAACTTAAAGAATTTGGACTTAACTTTGAGTGTGAAGCAAAAGCACCTTTGAAAGATAACTTCTTCCTAAATAAAACATTCGTGCTAACCGGAACACTCGAAAAATTTTCCCGTGAAGAAGCGGCGGAGTTAATTTCTAAATTCGGCGGCAAACCTTCATCAAGTGTCAGTAAAAAGACCAACTATATTTTGGCAGGCGAAAATGCCGGCTCTAAATTGGTCAAGGCCAAAGAGTTAAATATAGAAATTCTGACTGAACAAGATTTTATAAAGTTAATAGCAGAGAATGAAGCATGACAGCAATTATAGAGTTCCTTCAATGGATATACTATCTGACTCTTTCAATGTTCTGGACTGAAGACAAAAGCAGACAATCATTCAGAAACCTACTTCAGAATTCTGACAAAATATTAATCATTGCCCCACTTGACGAAAGCGCCGCAAAGTCTATCACCGTTGTGATTAAAAGATTTGTCGAAAACGGTAAAAAAGTTACCGTCCTCGTATCACATGCTTCGAGAGGGAGTTACCCAAATGATCACAGACTCACCTACGAAGAATTTTATAAGGCTGATACACTATTTAATTTATTCCCGAAATTGTCTTTCCTGAAAAAATTAAAGGCGCTGACTTTTGATTTGGTTATTGATTTAAATATTAACGGCGAGGGTATTAATCCAATACTCTCAATGCCCGTTAACGCGAAAGTAAAAGCAGGGATTTGCAAAAAGAATTTTGAGAAAGCCTACTCCATCCGCCTCGAAAAAATGAGCGGAGAGAAGCAGACAATTCCCCAAAATTGCGTAGATTTACTATTTAGATTATAACTAATATAAAGATGCGGTTTTCCAAAGAAACGAAAAATGGCGTTCACATATTCAAGTTAATGGAAATTAAACTTGACACAAGTAACTCGGGCTTGCTGAAAGGTGAGTTGAGTGACTCTATTTCGCATTTAAATATTAAGAAAATGATTCTTGACCTATGTGAAGTTATCAATTGCGATAGTTCCGGATTAAGCGTACTGCTTGTTGCTAAACGCTTAATCGACGATAACGACGGTTCTATTGTCATAGTACCATCAGAAAAGATAAAAAAACTCATAGAAATCACAAAGCTTGATAGAGCGCTGCAGATTTCAGGGAGTGTTGAGTCTGCAATGCTGATGCTTGAATAATTTCAAACTTTTACTTTAATAAATAAACAGAACAACAGATAATTATATTTATGTATAATAAAACACTATTTCAAACAAACAATAATTCAGAGACCGTACTTAAAATATTCAATAAGTTGCGAATATTGGGGATAACTATATGACAAATGACAAAGCACTTGCAAAACTAAAACTAATCGTCTTTGATTTGGACGGAACATTATTAAATGATCAAGGGGAAATTGGAGACGAATCAATAAAGTATATAAAAATCCTGCGTGAGGCAGGAGTGAAATTTACATTTGCAAGTGGAAGACTTTATTCGGCGCTTACTCCATATGCTGAGCAGTTAGACCTAAAAACGCCTATTATTTCGATGGATGGTGCTTTCATTAAAGCATATCCCGACGGTGAAATTATTCAGCAAACCTGCATCCCGAAAGCCAAAGTTAAAAAAGCCGTTGATTATGCGGAGCGCTTTCTTGTAAAATTTGCTTTATGCCATGCGGAAGCTATTTACTATACCGAACATAACGACAATGTTCCTGACCTAATGGATAAGTTCGGTGCTAAATTTGAAGAGGTTGATGTTTATGATCACTTGCTTGATGATACTCTAGAAATAATATGCATAAGTGACATGAGAAAGAACCTAAAGTACATCAAGAAGATGATGGGTTTTCCCTATACATGGAATTTAATAACCAGTTATTCTAAATCCATGTCAAATGAAGGATTGTACTTGCTTGAAATTCGCAAAAAAGGAAGCACCAAAGCTTCAGGCTTGATGCGGTTGCTAAAACACTTAAAACTTAATATTAAAGAAACTGCTGTCGTTGGTGACTGGTACAACGACCTCTCGCTGTTTGAAACAAAAGCGGTTAAGGTTGCGCTCGAAAATGCTGTAGGCGATATTAAAGATAAAGCCGATATCATCACGAAACGGGATAACAATCACGATGGTGTCGCCGAATTTTTGGAAGCTGTAGTTAACGCTAAAAACCTATGACCTCTGAGTGGCTTGTATCAAGCATTCGAATAAAAATATTAATCTTCCTAATCACGGTTATCCTCATCACTTTGATGCTGCCCAAGGGCGAATCAATTGAGTTTGAGGTAACAGTTGGCTCCGTGTGGCTTCAGTCTGACCTGAATGCCGAATTCAACTTCGAAGTCTTAAAGGACAATGTTGAATATAAAAGAGAAATTAAAAGCAAAATAAATCAGGTCCTCCCCATTTATCTTTTTGATGAATCTGCAGAGGCAAAAAGCAAAGATTCGTTAGAAAGATTTCACCCAAAGTTTGTTGAGTCAATTCAAAAAATCCTGGATGCTAAAATACCTCAGTCCGACAGGATTTCTGCCTTCTCCAACTCTTCTATTGATTATGCATGTACTCTGTTAAAAAAAGAGAAGAACTCTCACCTGAATTATCAATCCCTTTTAAAAGAAATTAAAAACGCTGCCTTAAGTAAACTCACCGCGCTATATGCACAAGGTGTAATCGATTCACTCTCTACGCTTAAGAAGGACAGTATTTCCTACCATAAAAAGAATATGGAAACTGCGCTGCCTCTCCAAAATTTCAAAACCCTAAAAGAACTTAGAGACCAACTCGCCAAAGGTACAAACAGTTCCTTTACTCCATATGATAAATTAGTCTATGAGTATGCTCTTCAACTGCTGATACCTAATGTAACTTATC
>CAIWTC010000750.1 GCA_903915485.1 uncultured Ignavibacteriales bacterium
AAAGTGGGAAGTGTTTGCCCGATGTTGAGAGTGAGTCAGTAAGTTGAAAAAGAAGTGTAAAAAAACAAGCAGGAACTTAAAGGTCAGTTCCTGCTTGCGACATTGATTATTATTTTTAGAAGAAAATTATTTAACTAAAACCATTTTTTTGGTTTCTTTGAATGAGTTTTTGCCGTCGATTGACTTAGCTTCAATTGTGTAGTAGTACAATCCGCTAGGGAAAGATGATGCATTCCAATTTATAGTTTGATAACCTGTCTGCATAACACCGTCAGTCAAAACAGCAACTTCTTTGCCAATTGCATTGTAAACACTGATTCTGACTTTGCTTTCTGAAGGAATAGCAACAGAAATGCTTGTCGAAGGATTGAACGGATTCGGATAATTTTGAGCAATCTTAAATTGTTTCGGCATTATTTTTACATCAATGCTGATAGCAGGGGAATATTTATATTCGCCGGATTCATCAATTTGTTTCAGGCGGTAGATATGCTTTCCGTCTTGTGATATTTTTGCATCAGTAAATGAATATGATTTAGGAGAATTGCTATTCCCATTTCCTTTAACGAAACCAATTTTGCTGAAACTGCCGTTTATGCTTCTCTCAATTTCAAATCCAAAGTTATTTACTTCCGTGGCGGTTCTCCAATTAAGTTGAATCTTGTCACTAACTAGTTTGCCTGAGAATGAAGTTAGTTCTACCGGAAGGGGAGCATTCTCATTGCCAAGCGTCCATTCTGAGAAGTCAGCTATTCCGGTCAATGTTACGGTATTGGCAACTTCATCATCTACGCCCATGTCTCCAAAAGTCCAATCCACACCAGCATCTGTACTTCTCCAAAGTTTCAGATTTGCTTCGGCAATACTGTTCAACTCTGACGACCTGTCACAGTAATGGAAAACTAAAGTTGAATTCAGGTTAGTATTAACTGTAGGAGTGATTACATAATAACGGGAGATAGATGAATTTGAGTTGTTCGATAACACGGTTCCTGTAACACGGGTGACGGAAGTAGAACCTAAAGCATTATTATCGTCTTTAATCTCGACTCCAATATTTCCAAATGTATTCTGTACACCTTGGGCAACTGTTCTGGTAGTAGCCATATTTCCGACAACAATATTTGCAGATGTTTCGGAAAGAGTAGCAGCTGAACCTAAAGTTAATGTGTTTGCACCTGTTGTTAGATCACCTGAAGTAACAGTTACATTTCCATTAATGGTTCTGCTTGCATGTAATGTTACTCCGCCTGAATTATATGCAATGAGGTTATGGGGTCCGCCCGATGCAGGTAGTTCAGCATCAGCAGTGGTTTGTGCTGAAGACTGTGAAGTGTTACCATACTCGAGTGTTGAAGAAGCTCCATATGTTAGAGATCCCGCCCCTAACGCTAATGAGGCAGTTCCGGTAATAGATAAAGTACCGTTAACGGTTATTGCTCCGCCAAGTGTTTTTATTCCGCTTCCACCAAGTTCAAGGTTTGTATATGTTTTTGGATAAATTCCTGTCTGAGCTCCTGCTAATGGATACTTAAAGGTACATCCGTTGTCCGTTAGGCTTGCGGCTAAAGGTAGAGCTAAGGTATTTACTGTACTATTCAAAATAGCCGTACTTCCTGACTCCAGAACTAAACTCGCAGCTCCTCCTGCAAGAACACTCCAAATAGTAAGTGCACTGCTGTTATTATTTTCAAAAGTTCCGCCACTCTTGACGGTTATGATGCCCGGGCAAAATTCTCCTGCAGTAGTCACACTCCATCCTGTAAGGAGTCTAAGTACTCCGCCGCTTTCAACATCAATACCACCAATAGCCATTTTATTACTGCTGGTAGTGGTAAACTCAGCTGTGCCATAAACTGTCATTTTGCCGATAGGGTTGTAACCTGTAGCTGAAGTGCCCTTGTTTATCTGAGTTGCGCCAATTACTATTCTAAATGTTGCACCTGAACGAACCATTATTGTTGTTGCCGTAGCTACAACCGCTATATCTAATCCATAAATATCATCAGTAGTAGCAACTTCAAAAATACCATTGACAACTTCCAAACTTGTTCCGATTCCAATTTTCATATTATTTCCGGCGGTAACAACTTTGCCTGCGCTTTTATCAACAATAATTTCATTAAACCCGCCTACGGTAGGGGAAGCAGTAGGCCAACCACTTAAAGTTTGAGCTGCAGAAGATCCGGTAAATTTAATTTTTGCACCGGCAGGCCATGCTGTGAAAGCTGCATGAGTTGTTGAGAATAATGTAAAATTACCGTAAATGTTTAAGACACTGCCTGCACTTCCCATAGCTAAATGAGCAGTTGCAGACCCAAAAGTAATATCTTGACATGTTGCATTAGCATCATCTACAGTGACTGTATCATTAGTCGCAATAAGAACATTATCAGTTGATAAAGGAACTTGACCTGAGTTCCAAGTAGATGTACTACTCCAGTTTCCGGTTACTATTGAGGTTACTAAACTATTACCGCTGACAGTCGTGTTTTGAGTGGTTGCACCGGTACTTGTACTTGCAATGTTACCGCTGAAACTTGCAGAAGTCAATGGTGTAAACCTTGCATCAATTGTAGCGGCACTAAGGACACCACTGACAGGCGTGAGATTGACGGCACTTGTTGAGAATGCATTCGAACCTGTTCTTATTTCAAAACCTGTTGGCGGGGTGACTACTACATCATAGCTTAGATTAGAACCTGAGACAGTAAAACTGGATGAAGATGATGAATTGCCAACTTTAGCATAGCCAAATGCACCTGTGAAACTGCTCACATTAAGAGTTATTGTACCAACACTGCTTCCGCTGACAGCAACATTCGCTGAAGTTGCTCCCGTGCTTGAACATACTATGTTTGCACTAAAAGCTGCCGCAGTTAAAGGAGTAAATCTTGCATCGATTGTTGTGGCATTAACAACTCCGCTGCTCTGTGTCAGCGTTACCGGAGTTGTGGAAAAAGCATCTGAGCCTGTTCTGATTTCGAAGCCTGTAGGGGGAGTAACTATAATATTATTTGTTAAGTTACTGCCTGCAACCGTAAAACTTGAAGATGAAGAAGAAGCGCCAATTATTGCACTACCGAATGCGCCGGTGAATCCAACAATGTTAGTAGTTATGCTTCCCAAACTGTTACCGCTTACCGCGACATTTTGTGAAGTGGCGCCTGTGCTTGCACAAACTATGTTCGCGCTATAAGCTGCAGCAGTCAAAGGAGCAAATCTTGCATCGATAGTTGTTGCAGTTACTACGCCTGCGGTTGGTGTAAGAGTAACCGCACTTGTTGAGAATGCATTCACACCGGTTCTGATTTCAAAACCCGTCGGTGGAGTAACTGTGATGTTATTGCTGAGGTTTGTTCCGGAAACTGTAAAGCTTGATGAGGCAGTAGATGTACCGACCGCAGCATTTCCGAATCCACCTGTAAATCCAACAATGTTTGTCGTTATACTCCCAACACTATTACCGCTTACTGCAACATTCTGCGTTGTTGCGCCGGAGCTTACACAGGTTATATTCGCACTAAAGGCCGCAGCAGTTAAAGGAGTAAATCTTGCGTCAATAGTTGTTGTGTTCACAACACCGGCGATTTGTGTAAGAATAACCGCACTAGTTGAGAATGCATTCGCTCCGGTTCGGATTTCAAAACCTGTTGGAGGAGTTACAGTAATATTATTAGTCAGTCCTGTTCCCGCAACTGTGAAACTTGAAGATGATGAAGAAGTACCAACGGCGGCATTTCCGAAAGCGCCTGTGAAGCTACTTGTATTTGTAGTGATAACTCCTGAGCCACCACCGGTACCTGTAATGCTGATATCATCAAATGCAACTCCAGCAGTGTTAGCAGCACCTGAGACCCATGTTGCCCATCTAATTTGATAAACAGTGCTTGCTGTTAGACCGGTTACAGAATAAGAATATGAATCTATATTTCCTGCAATATCTGTTGTTCCGCCATTGGCAGAAGTATTGCTATAAGATACCGCAGAGCCGGTTACGGTTGTCCAAGTACCTGTTATACCTGCTCTATACTGTAAGACTACTCCCATTAACCTTCCAGAGCCAATATTGACAGCCTCAATTGTGTAGGAGATATTAAATCCTGTGTATGAGCCTGTGTTGATGGCGGTTGCCAATTGAAAAGAACTAGTGCTAAGGTCTTGCATATACAGTCTTACATTTGTTCCACTAGGCAAATAACTGTAAACACCTCCGGCAGTTGTAGAAGCAGTTTTTGATGTTCCCATTGCTTTGTCTACACCGGGAGCGCTGGCCTCTGCTCCGGCTTGCGTGCTTTGAAAAGTTGGATTCCAAGCGGCAGTTCCTGCAGGCATCGTAGCAAATTGAGAAGTACCCCAATTCTGTGTATATGGCAGTGATTGTGCTACGGGATTAGTTTGCCCAAATAATTGTGTAGTAATTACGCAATAGATTGACAGAATAAATATATACTGTAATAATGTTTTCATAATACCTCGAAAAATATCAGTGAATGAAATAAACTGTGCTAGTTTTATAGTAAAACCAGAGTGGAAGTAACCTTGACTAGATCATATATCTCATTTGGTGATACGATCTATTTTATTGACCACATTTGTGAAATGTCCGACTATAAGTAACTGCTTTGTTTCTTAAAAGGTTTTTATTACACAAATTCAAATTATTGCGAATCGGCAATCAATAATGATACCACAAAATGTTGTTGATTTTTAGAGTGATTATTGACATGGAAAGAATTATTATGAGAAGATAATTCACGGTATTGAGAAATAACCGCCCGTTTTAGTAAATTTGGGCTGAAAATGAGGTTATTTTTTGGCACTTGACTTGCAATAACAAATAGATTATATATGATAAAGAAAATTACTTTGCAGAATAAAAAAAAATGGCTAGTCGTTATTTTGCTAATATCACTTTTATTAGCAGTAATGATTGGCATTTTTGCACGATTAGTCGACTCATGGACAGATGAAATAGTAGCTGAAAAGATGCTGGTCTGCACAAATGTTTTAGAGAAGTTGCAGAACGCTTCCGAAACATATATTGATAGTCTTTCGGATTCTGCTGTACTTAATCGAAATACTTTAACTGAATCTATTGCAGACAGAGTTGATTCAAATCTAAGAAAAATGACTGCCTCCGTCCTGATAAAACAGCCTGGTATGGAGGGCGGGTTTTATTTTCCTGAGATTGGAAAATTCTTAGGTTATGAATATCCTACTTCACCGCCACCAATACCTGTATATGGTCCTCCGCCTCGTTCATACGATATAATACTGAACCAAATTCATAGATGCAACGAAAGAAAGCAAGTGGTCACTCTGTTGCATCGTTTTGATCCGGCAGTATTTCCATTAGCAACAAAACCTATATTGCACAAGGGTGTGGTGATAGGAAGTATTTGGGCAAGGGTTCATATTGAAAGAGATATGCCGTTTGTAAAAATGAAAGATTTCTTTTCTTCAACAGCTATTATCTCTATACTTGGGTTTTTATTAGTGTCATTTGCATTCTATCAGTTCAGACATAATCTAAAATTACTAAGACTTGATATTGAAAAAATTGAAATAAATCCGGATTACAGAATTACAGATTTACCCGGCGTGTTTGGTTCCATAGGCGGATATATAAATAAAATGGTGCTTACATTATCGAACGAACATAATCACAGGCAGATGTTAGAGCGGGAGTTGATTCAAAAAGACAAGATGGCAACTTTAGGAAGTCTTATTTCAGGCGTTGTACATGAGGTTAAAACACCCTTAGCTATTATCAAAACCAGAATTCAAATCTGGCAGCAGGAAATAAGGAAAGAGCAATCAGTCATTGATAATAAATTGCTTGATGCTGATTCATTTCAGATGGTTGTTTATGAGATTGACCGATTAACCAGATTGGTAAAGAGATTGTTGGATTTTTCGAAATCAGTTGCTCCTGACTTCCAATTGCTTAATGTTGCAGAGGTCTTTAATAGAGCAGCATCAATGGTACAGATGAATCATCAGTTGGAACTTAAAAAATATATTGCCAAAGACATCCCGCTTTTGAGAGGTGATGCCGGAGCAATTGAACAGGTGTTTATCAACTCACTTAATAATTCAATAGAGTCTATGCCGGATGGCGGAGTGGTCTCTGCTGAAATATTTAAGGATGAAGAGACGCAGGAAGTAGTTATCCTCATTAAAGATGGCGGTTGCGGAATTCCTGAAGATTTACGGATGAAAATATTCGAACCTTTTTTTACTACAAAAACTCAAGGCGTCGGGCTTGGGCTTTCTATATGTAAAGAAATAATTATATCACATAATGGGAAGATGGAGTTCTTAAATAATACTCCACATGGAACCGTTTTAAAAATCAGTTTGCCAATAAATACTAAGTAAATATATGAACAAAAGTAAAGTAATATTAGTTGTTGATGATGAAGCGCCAATGCGCAAGAACATCGTTGACTTGTTTTCGTCAGATGGATATATCACATTTGAAGCATCAGATGGTATGCAGGGAATTGAATTTGTTAAATCAAACAACCCTTCATTAATTTTGCTTGATATTAATCTTCCGAAGATGGACGGAATAACCGCGCTTCAGGAAATCAAGAAAATTAATCCTGACATTCCTGTAATAGTTTTCACTGCCTACGGTACTAGTGAAAGAGCTATCGAAGCAATGAAATGCGGTGCCTTTGATTATATGGAAAAGCCTTTTGACTTGGAAGAATTTAAAATGGCTGTATCACGAGCATTGAATTACGGTGACTTATGCGAGGAACTTAATCAGTTAAAGTCTGAGTTCGTAAATCATGAGCAGAAGATAACCGAGCCTATGATTGTAGGAAGAAGTTTGAAGATGCAGCAGATATTTAAGCATGTAGGCAAAGTTGCCCCAACAGATGCTACTGTATTGATTGAAGGTGAGAGCGGCACAGGTAAAGAACTGGTTGCAGATGCAATTCAAAGACACTCTTTAAGAAATAACAAACCTTTCATTAAAGTAAATTGCGGCGGACTTTCGGAAACACTTCTTGAAAGTGAAATGTTCGGACATGAGCGCGGAGCTTTTACGGGAGCTGTGAATTCACGGCAGGGACGGTTTGAACTGGCAAATGAAGGAACAATATTCTTAGATGAAATTAATAATATGTCTCCTTCGCTACAAGTGCGCTTGCTTAGAGTATTACAGAATCATTCATTTGAAAGAGTCGGCGGAAAGCAGACTATAAGCGTTAATGTTCGCGTAATTGCAGCATCAAATAAAAATATTGAAACGGAAGTTGCTGAAGGCAGATTCCGTGAGGATTTATACTACCGCTTAAATGTAGTGCGAATTACTATTCCACCATTAAGGGAACATCCGGAAGATATTCCGCTCCTCGTTAATCATTTCCTTAAAAAATATAATCCTTCGGGACAAATAAATGTTACTCCTGATGGTATGTCCGCGTTGACTAATTATACTTGGCCGGGGAATGTTCGCGAGCTTGAAAATATTATTCACAGTGCGGTAGTTATGGCTAGAGAGAATGTTATTACTCCGGAACTGTTCCCAAGTAAACTTCACAGTAATGATGAAATTCTTGCTGTAGATGAAAAACTTAAAAGAGGTGAATCACTCAATGAAATTCTTGACAATATTGAACGGACAATTATGTTGAGAACTTTGGAAGAGAATAACTGGAGCAGAACCATGACTGCAGCAAAGCTACGCATTAACAGGCGCCAGCTTTATGCAAAGATGAAACAGTATAATATCGAAAAGAGAAAATAAATCTTTAGAAAATAAAATTATAAGATTGAGCTATCAATCTTATTCTATCAATAATATTTTATCCTGTGCAGGATAATTCATGATGATTTATTCTGCAGGGGTAAAAATTTAATAATAATAAATACATTAAGGCAATATGCAATGCAATTATCGGGACTAAAGTATGGTTCAAAATTACTTGAACTCGTGGAATTCCCCGTCGCCGAATTTCTTACCGGAGCAGCTACACACGACGAAATACAAAATCTAATCAACAAATACGGCAAAATTGTTGTGAAGCCATCTTTCAGCGGAGGGGTTGGCAAAAAAGGAAAAGCCGGTCTTATCAAAATAGTTGATAACCTAACCGACGCACTTCTCGCAAAAGAAAAACTTTACTTCGCAACAATTCAATACGGTTCTAAAACAGTTAAGGCTAATGGAGTAACATTCGAAGCCTTCATCCCCGCCGAACTGGAAGTTTACTTTTCAATAGCCGATTCAACAATTTACCGCAAACCAATTTTCACTATCTCGCCTTATGGCGGAGTTGATATTGAGTCTTTAGGACCTGATAAAATTAAGGTTAATGATATAGATCCTTTTATCGGCTTAAAGAGTTTTGACTTAACCAATCAGCTTAATGATACCGGATGTCCGGAAGAATTTATTTCTCCGCTCGTTCAGCATCTGCCGAAGTTGTGGGAACTTTATGATAACTACGGTTTGACTACGATTGAAATCAACCCGATAAGAATGGCAAGAATTAATAATAAACTAGTCCCCATTGCATGCGACATTAAAGCATCATTTGATAATGACAGTCCTGCATGGAAAAGACTTATGCTTCCGAATGCAATTTTCCAGGCAGATACAACTCCGTTCGAAAGCGAGATAAATCAACTGCGTACATATCAGGGGCAGAGTGATGTTCTTGAGATGAATTCAAATGGTACAATTCTACCGTTCATGTTTGGCGGCGGGGCAACCAGTGCAGCAACTGAAACTTTGGGCGCATCTGCAATATTTGCATCTGACTTTGGAGGGAATCCCCCTTATGAAAAAATGTATGAAATCAGCAGCATAGTATTTAAGCATTGGTTACCTAAAGCGAATGTACTTGTCCTTATCGGAGGAAAAGCAAACAACACAGATATTTATGTTACTTTTAAAGGAGTGTTTGATGCTCTCAGAGATACTATGGTTCGTGATGGGAAGAAACCGCTATATGTTATTATTGGAAGAGGCGGCCCCAATCTCGTAAAGGGTATGTTCTATGCAAAAGATATTCTTGATACGCTTAAACTGCCATATCGAATTTTCGGATTTGATACATCAATGATTAAGGTGCTTGAGTACGCCAAGAAAATTGACACATGGTGGGGCGAAACAGGAAAAGCCGAATACATTAAAAAGTATAAGAAATAATATTCATTAAGTATTCATAATTAAAAGAATTATTAAAATTATCCGCTCGTAAAAGGAAACCATAACTAATGATTCTGAGTTTCAAAGAGGCGTGATTAATAGAAAAAATATTAAAGAAATTATATGAGACAATTAATAACAAAACCATTCCCATACTTTGTAGGCGTTCATTCGCTTGAAGAGTTAGTTACTAAAGAAAACCGGGTATGTATAATTAATATACTTGGTTCAGAAAGCAGAAAAGTTACTCCTGTATCGCATGAGTATAGCGGCGGCAATATTGTTGCAGGCGTACAGTACGGAAGAAGAGGCGTAATGGAAACAAAGATTGGGGACATACCAATTTTCCGCAGTATCCGTGATGTTAAAGACCATGAAATTAATTTTGATGTCGGAGTGGTCTATCTTCCACCCGCTGCAGTTTCGCAAGCAGTTGCTGAACTTGTTAATTACAATCATGACTTAAAACGAATAATCGTCGTTACCGAAAAAGTTGCCGCAAGAGATTCAAGAAATATCCGCATGATATGTCAAGAAGCAGGCGTTGATTTGATTGGCGCAAACTGTCTTGGTGTTGCAAATGTTTGGGATCATGTCCGCATTGGCGGTGCACTCGGCGGCGACACACCGGAAGAATCATTAAGAAAAGGTTCTATCGCGATACATTCAAATTCAGGAAATTTCACAACGACAATTGCTCAATATTTAAGCACACAAGGATTCGGACTTTCGACAGTAGTGAGTTCAGGCAAGGATGTTTTTATACATTTTGCACTTCCGGAGTTTTTATATGCCGCGCAAAATGATCCGCGCACTAAGGCAGTTGTTGTTTATGTTGAACCGGGCGGTTATTATGAAAAAATGGCACTTGACTGGATTGCTGAACGACAGTTTGGATTTAATAAACCGATAGTTGCCTGCGTTACAGGCCGCTGGAAAAAAGATGTGAACCGTGCATGCGGTCATGCCGGAGCCTTATCGGGCAGCGGTGATGATGCTCTTGCAAAAGAAGGATGGTTTGATACTTATTTCGGTGTTGATGCGTTTGACCCGAAAAACCCCGTGGTATCAAAGCGCGGCGTCAGAGTATCATCTATTCAGCATATACCTGAAGCAATGAAAGCAGTATTTGATAAAATTGATGAGACAATTGATTTTCCTGCTCAAGGAGACCTATCGCTAAAACCTTGGCTTGGTGATTCACATATTAAATTGCCTGCAAGTTTAGATATCCCATTGGTTGAAGCAATGGACCCATATAATATTCAGATTAAGCAAATTAATAAACAAGTTGGTGCACATTACTTAAGACAGAACATGTCAGATAAATCGGGTGCATCTAGAATGAATCCTAAGACACAAGTATCAGAACTCCACAACCGGACAGTGCTTGAGTTATCCCAATGCTCAATGGAAGAGAATATTTATTTTTCTTTAGCCAAGGTAATGCCGGATAAAATAGATATTCCGACAATTAATTTCTTGCTGAATCTATTTTTGAAAATGGATGAAACAAGAATGAATTTGGTTGATGTAGCAAAAGAAAATGACTGCACACCAAACGCATATATTGCTTCTCAAGTTGCTTTGATAGGGAATAAGTCGTTGCTTGAAAAAACCCGTCAACATTCTAAATTTATCATTGACCTCATCCGTGAATTTGAATTAACAGATGAGACAGCAAAATTACCTGATGAAGTTGATACATACATTAGAAAGCATTTGCTTACAAAAGACGCACAAATGAAAAGTGAAGTTTCGGAAATGCTGCTCAACGAAATTAAGAAGAGCAAGAAAAAATGTATCCCTGTTCAAGTGTGTCAGCACATCATAACAATTTCCGAAAAGGAAAACCTTTCAATAAGAGATACTTATGAATTTCTTTTAGCTTCCGTAGGTGTTTGTATATTCTGGAAACCAATGCTGGAAAACAGAATCACAAGGTTGGTAGTGGAAGATTCAATTAGTTATTTCTACATTGTTGCGCGCATCGTTGCGTATTCTGTGATTGACCGGGCTAACAATAAGTATTGGCAACGATTAATCAACACTAAAATATCAAACATCAATGCTTCATTTACTGAAAATGCATTTAAGATTCTCTTTAACCGTCCCCCTACAGAAACTGAATTATTTGAATTCAAAGCATTGATTGGATTGACGCTTACGAATGGTCCCGGAACAATTTCTGCAAAAGGAGCTAAGGAATCTGTCAGTGCAAGGAATAATATCTCAATGGCATTCGTAGGATTCTTGACAAATACAGGTTTGGCGCACGGCGGAAACGGATTTGAAGCAGTTCATTACCTGTTGGAGAAATTCCAGAATGTTAATCTCACTGACCCCGGCGAAAAGAATCATAAAGTTGATTTGAAAACTTTAAGCATAGATGCCGCCCGTCTTTATGGCAAGTATAAGCATATAGAAAAGGAAACAGGGGAGTTAAACTACAAGAAAATACCTTGTGTAAATCACCCGGTATTCAAAGGTAATGATATCAACATTGACCCGCGTGAAAATTATGTAAGAATGCAATTTGAAGAAAAAGGAATCTACAATATTTTCTTGGACTTCTACCACAACTTGGTTCAGGAATTATTTAATGAAGGAATAACAAAAAATGTTTTCTGCGTAAATGTTGATGCAGTTCTTGCAGTAATAATTCTTAAGTTCGTTTGGAAAGATTTACAGGATGGTAAAATTACAACCAAGCAAATTCAGGATATTGTTTTTACATTGTTCTTATTTGGCCGTGCAATAGGTGTATCAGCAGAAATCGCTGACCACCGTGACCGCGGTACTGATATGGATTGCCGTACTCCTGAGAGTAAATTGGCGTTCGTGCTGTAAGAAATAATTGCGGTACTAAATATATTTATCCTGGCAAAGGGCGTTAACAGCGCCCTTTGCTGTATATATATAAATAATTAAATAACTCATGTTACGCAAAAATATATTCTTTAACTTAATGACTGCGACTTTTAGAGTCTGTTGCATAAGAGGTAAAATGGTTGAAACAGTTTTCTTAGGTTTCGATTATAGCTCGCAATCACACCAATGAACCTGCCCGAGGCAGACGGGTTGGTGTGTTAATGGGAAGGATGAGGTGTGCAACACACTCTTTAAGTCGTAGAGTAAATAAAAATATATACTCGACTTCTGCCAAAATTGGCCTGAATTGGGCCAAAGTCGGTGTGTGTGTGTTTCCCCGCGACTTAAAAGTCAGGGTTATTGTTAAAAAACATACAATAACTGATTTCATTTCTGCTATGCGTAGCATGAGTAAATAAGTATTTTCTAATCTTTCATCGATGATATACTTCGTTTATCGATTATTTTTTTATCGATATTTTAAACTAAAAGTATTTTTAGATAAATTAAATCATTCAATTTATAAAAATTAATATTTATTGTAGGAAAAGATTCAGATGATGAATGAAGAGATTGACCCTAAAAGTGTTTCGATGTATTTTGTAGAAAATATGCACTTAGGATTTGTTCATATGCGGCTGTTACCATCTTCGGCGATAGTTGATTATGAGTTTATATACGCTAATCCTGCTTTCTGCAATATTCTAAATGTGAATGATGTTCAAGGGAAAAATCTTGATTCAGTTTTCCCTTTCCTCCTGGAACAAACGCCTTCATTGGCTGAAACACTATATATTGCTGCGTTCGACCGTTTACAATCTTCAACCCGTATATTCATTTCAAGATTTAACAAGTGGTTCAATGTTTCGGCAATGAGTCCCGCACAAAACGAAGTCATTGCTTATTTCTTTGATTATAGTGAGGATGTAAATGCAGAAAATATATTGCGGGAGCGAGAAGAAAAATATCGAGGGTTGTTTGATAATATGTTGGAGGGATTTGGGCTCTATGGTATATTAACCACAAATGAAAGTGTACCTTATGATGCAATACTGTTAGAAGGCAATACGGCGTATGAAAAACTGACAGGTTTTAAACTTTCTGAAGTTATCAATAAAACTATAACTGAATTGTATCCGCTAACCGGTCCGAATGAAATAGCGAAGTTCGCTAAAGTGGCGTATGGTGCGGAACCTTTTGAATATGATTTATTCTCTGAAGATTTAGATAAATATTTTAGAGTGAGAGTGATTTCACCCAAATATGGATATTTCGCATTGCTTTTTGATGATATTTCAAATCGCAAACGACAGGAAGCAGTTCTTCTTCAACAGGAAAAAGAGTATCGCACATTGGCTGAAAATTCAGGCGATATGATTATGCGTTTCGACGAAGAATTCAAACACATTTTTGCAAATAAAGCCTCCGAAATAACATTAAATATTCCTGTAAATAATTTTATTGGGAAGACACATGCAGAACTTGGCTTCAGTCCAGAAGAGTATGAGCCTTGGCATGAAGCTATGGCTGAAGTTTTCAAAATAGAAAGCGCTACGAAGCGTGTTGTGTATAACAAAGGGGTTGATAAATACTTTGATTGGAGTTTAATACCCGAAACTGACAAAAACGGAAAAGTAGCTACTGTGTTAAGTATAACACGCGATGTTACCGATATAATTAGCGGAAAATTAGCATTGGAAGAAAGCGAGAAAAAATTAAAAGAAGTTAATTCACAAAAAGATAAATTCTTCTCGATTCTTGCTCACGATTTGAAAAGTCCATTCGGAACTTTTATGATGGCTTTGGAAATGCTCTCTAAAGAATTTAAAAAAATGTCTGCTGAAGATTCCGAATTGTATTTGAAAGCAATTGCAGCAAGCAGCAAAGAGCTATATGGGTTATTAGACAACCTTTTACAATGGGCAAGTTTGCAAAGGGGAATACTCG
Organism: uncultured Ignavibacteriales bacterium; assembly: GCA_903915485.1. GTDB lineage: Bacteria > Bacteroidota > Ignavibacteria > Ignavibacteriales > Ignavibacteriaceae > CAIYTF01. The sequence continues at coordinate 13,994 of CAIWTC010000750.1, forward strand.
TCTTTAAGCCTGATCCACAGAGCACGGCAAGCCTCGTTAATGAAACTGTGTCATCAATATCTCAAATGGCTCTTTATAAAGAAATAGTGATATCAGCCGGTGTAGAGGATGCTCTCTATGTGCTTGCGGATAAAAATATGTTTAATGGCATTCTTCGTAATTTGCTAACCAATGCAATCAAATTTACGCCCAGAGGGGGCACAATTGAAGTCCATGCGGAAAAAATTAATAACAAATCTATTTTAGTCTCGGTAACTGACTGCGGTATTGGAATACCGGAACAATATATTGATGGGTTATTTAGAATTGATCAAAAATTCAGTCGTCTTGGAACTGAAGATGAACCTAGTTCAGGGCTAGGCTTAGTTTTATGTAAAGAATTTGTTGAAAAGCAGGGTGGCACAATTTGGGTGGAAAGTAAAGAAGATGTTGGAAGTACATTTAAATTTACACTGCCCTCTGTTGAATGAAAAGATTGATTATTTATTGAAAGTTATTATGAGCCTGTATGCAAATCAACTTTAGTAATTACAAATTTTCAAAAAGCATATAAAGAATAAAGGACCATCCTGGGACGGTCCTTTATTGGGCATAGTACTCGCTATGTTTGAGTTTAGGCGTTTTTTAGGTAAGCTCTTTTATGAATTCATAAACTTGACCATTACTTAATCAATATCATTTTCTTGACTGATTCGAAATTGCCTACTGTCAATTGATAGAAATAAATTCCGCTTGGATACTGTGATGCATCCCATTCTGCTTCGTGATATCCTGCTTCCAATTTATCGTTTAACAATTCTTTGACTTTCTGACCAAGAGAACTATATATAGTCATTTTTACTATTGATTCTTGCGGCAGTGTGAAGTTTATCTTAGTAACAGGATTAAACGGATTCGGATAATTCTGAGCTAATGAAAACTTATCAGGTAATTCTGTCTTTACTTCAATTGTATTTGAATAGTCAACTATACCGTCGAAATCAATCTGTTTAAGTCTATAAATAAGTGTGCCTGATTTTATTTTTGAGTCGGTGAAAGAATATTCTCTGGGAGAATTAGAGTTCCCGTATCCTTTAACAAATCCAAGTTTTACCCATTTATCGTTGTCTGCTTTTCTTTCGATATCAAAGCCGTAATTCTGAACTTCGGTTGCTGTCCTCCATTTTAAGAAAACTTTTTTCTCTTTAGTTATAGCTGAGAAAGATGTTAATTCAACAGGTAAAGCTCCATTATCTCCGCCTAATGTAAATTGGGATGTAGCGGTGAATGAAGATGCAGAAGTTACCCCGGTGTGAGTGATAACCGCATCAATCGGTCCAAGATCAATATCTTCGGTGATAATCCAATCTCTATAAGTTCCGGCAACTGTCCATACTGTTGATGGATTAGGTCTTTTAATAATTTGGGTTGTGTTATCAACGCCATCAATACCAAATACATCCAGAGAAAGAGTGTAAGTTCCTCCTGGCGTACCATCGGAAGTTATGGACCAATAGCCGCCACTCCAACAAGATCCAAGAGGTGTTCCGGAGTTTCCGGGATCAGTTTCGCTGAAATATGCAGAAAGATTGTCAATAGCTGTAGGAGCGGATGTGAAATCTATAACAGCACCCCTATAAGCAGTGGCCGTTCCAATTGGAAATAAATATGTGCCTGCTGAAGTTCCATGAGCACGCTTTAATGTGCCGTTAATATATCCGTATGTTCTAGTAACTGCTATAGCCTCTTTATTTGTAACGGTAATTAACTTAACTCCGGCAGTTATAATTCCGTCAATTAAATCAAGGACATTTGAAACACTAACAGCATTTGTGAGTGTTATTCCACTGGCATTGTTGAATGTCAAGTTACTAACAGTTGAAGGTAAACCTGTGCCTGTAATTTGTGCTGACCCGCCATTATATTCATAGTTTGCTCCGGTACTAAAGGTACGAGTTCCTGTTACCTGAATACAGCCGGTTGAACCGGTTAATGCTATACCACTGGTATGTGCAGTTATAATACCTGCACCACTATTGAGGGTAAATGAACCTGTTGCACTTCCAATAAAAGAGCTAGCCATATCTATTGTACAACCACTGGAAACGGCAAAACTGATTGGGCTAGCCGAAATAGTTCCACTTCTTACAAAACGAACTGTCCCAGGTTTTGTGAAATTTATCACAGAAGCACCTGTCGTTTGTAAAGCTGTCCCTGTTGATATAGTAAAATCGCCACCAATGTTTAAGGTAACTGATGCGGTACTTGAACTTAATTTTAATATGCCTTTTGTAATACTCACGCTACCATCGACAGTTAATGACATGCTTTTTGTGGCTGATACACTGAAAGTTTTATTAGTAGCATTTGTTTGATTGATTATAAGATCACCATGTACTGCTGTAATTATTCCGACAGCATCTATGTTAGCAGTGTGATTAATAGTAAGGTTCTGATATCCACTAGTTAAATCAGTTGACTTAAATAAACCGGTGTTTGTGACTTTAACTAAACTGAGTGGTTTCCAATCTTCAATTCCTGCAACAATTGAAGCACCATCGGTTGAGTTTTGCCAAAGTGTTCCCCCTGCATTGATTCTAAATGTTGCAGAAGGGTCAAAAATAATGCTAAAATCGGCGTTTTGCTTAAGTACTCCACCATTTTCAACTTCAAGAGTAACCCCGGCACCAAATGTAACTGCTTCATCAGCATAAACAGTTTGACTTACTTGAATATAAAAGATATCACCACTGGTGACATAGTCTGTAGGATTATCACCTAAGCCATCACGGGTTGTGCTCCAATTATCAAGTTTTATATCACTGAAAGTACCGCTAGCTATTGAATAATATTCAGTTCCAAACATATCAATGCTTAAAATAGAAATAAATATAAGAATGTATGTAATCAAAGATTTCATATTGATTTTCCTTTCAGATTTGTAGAGCCGGCCCCGATGGCCCCGACAGGTATTATTGTAAGTTTCTGTGCAGTATTCTGCCATTTTGTAAGTAGATAATTGTTCATGGTTCTCCCATCTTTTTTATGTGATTGTTTATTTAAGTTTATATTTTGTTATATAAGTTTTTCTAAATCGTATTTTATAATTTATTTCATCAATGTGTTTATTGATAATTGAGTTTCGGGTAAAAACTGCGAATTCTAAAAAGTGATATTTTTAC
>CAIWTC010000751.1 GCA_903915485.1 uncultured Ignavibacteriales bacterium
CATAGACCAAATCTGTTGAAGTATATATCAATCTCGCCCCAATCTCTTTTGCGGTCACAGCAAGCCTCTCTGTAGCCTCTACATTAGCTTTATTTACTGTAGCCGGCAATTCCTTTCCCGCTTTATCAGGATTTGATACTGCAGCGGTATGCACTATAAAATCAGGTTTGAACTTTTGAATAGAACTTTCCATCAGCTCAAAATCAGTGATGTCAACTCTTAAAGAATTGTACTCAGCACAGTTCCCGATGTGGGTGCGATAGAACGAAAGAATATCAAATTCCTTGGCAAGTTCAATATTTAAATATTGCCCCAGCAGACCCCCACCGCCTGTAATCACTACTTTTTTCATGTTTCGCTATTCGAGAGTTAATGGTTTTGTTATGCTGGATTTTGATTTAGAAATTTCATCAGTTATATTTACCGTTACAATTAGTTTTCCGGATTTATAAGAGTTAGATAAATTGAACTGCACATCTAATTGGGCATCTTCGGGTTTATCTTTTGTTGAGTTTTTGAAAACATCCTTAAATATTCCTTCAGCTTTTTTTCCATCTGCTGATGTAACATCTACGCTGTAAGAAACATTTAATGAATAATTGCCCCCATCCTGGAATACGCCAAAGTTTTTAATCTGTACCGGAGCATTAACCTCCCAGCATGTGTCAAGTTGATAAGCATTGAGGTCCATTTTGTATGCCTCAAACTTTCCTGCAGGAGCCTCATCTTTTTTTGAGCAACCTGCAATAAATAATCCGATAAAAATAAAATAAAATAAATACTTCATGTTAATACCTCAAATAAAGTTAAATCGTTTAATCAAAATTACAAATAAAAATGCCTGACACAATAAGAAAGGTGTCAGGCATTAAAAATAGTTGCAAATTTTAGGACTAACTAATTAGTAATTTATCCTAAAGATTGGTGAAAATACCATGTATGTATCAGACCTGTACCCTGGAAGAACTTTAGCACCTGCCATTATAGGAGATACAACTCTGAAATCAAAACCAAGTGTATTTGAAACAAGAAAGTTGAACTTTACACCAAAAAGTATAAGTTTCTCACTTAAATTATAATTAAGCGATATTCCCAGGTTGTGAGTTAAAACTGTTCCTTCATTCTGCAAACCTGCCTCTGTGTTAATGGCAAACTTGAATCCGTTTTTATCAGTATTATTCATAACTGATAAGGTCTGAATCGGCGGCACATATAAATAAGATTTAATATCAAAAGCGGAAACACCAAACCCTGCATAGAAATTTCCGAAATCAGAAAGACGGGAAATATTGCTTTGTCTTAAGAATATGTCAAAATAATTTCTTGTTGAATAGAAACTATCTCTCGCAGCAAAATGATAATCACTTGCTCTATCGACTCCCAAAGTAAAAGATGCTTTTACTTGAAGTTCCATGTCAGCAATTTCTTCCCAAACAGGCTTAAACGGTTTAGAAACAAAATTCATGTATAACGGTGTTCCAGAGTGAAGGAGTTTTCTTCTTACAAAAGTTGGGTCAGTTCCTAAATCAGGTTGCTTAGCAGGAACGCCAAGACCAATCTCACCACTGTAACTGATACTTTGTTTGTTGTTTACGAGAGAATCCTCATAAGCGACCTTCAAACCAATAATGTAGTCGGAAGAGTACCAACCAGGCAGACCAATACGGTCATTGCCCCATCTTCCCATTGCAGATAACAAATATTTATTTCTATTATTAGTTGTTGCACTCCAGAACATAACTTCTGGCTCGAGCAATGAAAGATAAATGCTAAAATTATAGGC
>CAIWTC010000752.1 GCA_903915485.1 uncultured Ignavibacteriales bacterium
AGGATGAAGTACTACGAAATGAAGATACTCAGGCAAACATATGTGACAGTACTTTTTTTCTTCGACATCTTTGATGATTACAAATCCCCCTAAGAGAGCGGGAAGAACATTATCTCCGTGAATAGAACCGCCGGATGCAATAGCTTCGCCGTCAAGCGCCGCTGCAATCAGTTCAGATTTAGGTAAAGGGTTTTCCAATAAAGCATTAACTGCAAATACCGCGGCAACCGCACTGGATGCGCTTGAACCTATTCCCGAACCCGCGGGGATTTTCTTGTGTATATCAAGTTTAACTCCCTGACTAATACCTAATTGCTTCAGTAATGAAAGGGCGGCTTTACCGGCAGTATTTTCTTCGGGATTGAAACTAATATTGTCTGCGCCGGTTATTATTTCAATTACGACTCCCGGTTCGCTCGAAGGTTTGGCGACAACTTCATCACCAACTTCATCAATCGCAAAACCGAAAACATCAAATCCCGGCCCAACATTGGAAACGGATGCAGGAGCAAAAACTTTTGAGTAGCTATGTACAAATTTATGTGAAATCATTAATATACTGTTTTGTGAAAATATTTATTAAATTGTAAATTCTTACTTTGGTTTTATAATGTTATTATATGAGCATAATGCTTCAATAATCAATAAACAAGATATATTCCCTACGGGAAACCTATTTTTCAGGTTGTTCGTGTTTTTACAAACATATTTTCCCTACGGGAAAGGATGGCATATGATTTATATTCTCCGCTAGGAGATATATGTTTGTAGAAGAAATTCACAACAAATTTTATTTTCCGTAGGAAATATATGTTGATTTTGTAGAATACATTGATTTCATATTCATAAAATAAACATATCGCATTATTTAAAAGTTTTATCAATTAATTATAGACAAGATATCATCAAGAATTCCTGATGCCGTCAACTCACCGCCGGCGCCTTGACCGCTGATTACCAAGGGATACTTGCTGTATCTTTTTGTAAAAAACCTTATTGCATTGTTAGCGCCGTCAATGATGTACAAAGGATTGTCCGGTGTAAGTTCTTCTAATCTGACAAAGGCTTTGCCGTTTTCATAAACTGCTACTAATTTTAATTTTTTCCCGGCGTTTTTAGCTGCTGTTGAAAGCGCATCAATGTCAAGCAATTCACAATTAGTGAGGTCAACTTTAAGAGGATTTCCTTTTATAAGACTGGTAATTTCCAAATCCTCAAGATTAAGATTAGTTCCAAGCTCTCTTGCGAGTATCAATATTTTTCTCGCAACATCTAAGCCTGATAAATCTTCTGCGGGATTAGGTTCCGTATATCCTAAAGTGCGTGCTTCGTTAATTGCATCTTCTGCTTTCATTCCTTCATGAACTTTGGTGAGAATATAATTCACAGACCCGCTGAGAACCGCTTCAATTTTCAGAACATCATCATTGGTCTTTACAAAATTCTGTAATGTCTTAATAACAGGAAGCGATGCCCCGACATTAGTTTCATATCTGAATTTAACATTAGAGTTCATCGCATCAGTTCTGATGTCATGATAATACTGCATGTTGATTGAGTTTGCAATTTTATTTGCAACCGCAAGATGCAGTCCATTTGATAAAATTGAACGGTACTTAGAGGTTACAACTTCACTTGCAGAGCAATCAACCATAATTTTCAATGGGTGACGGTCATTCTTTGCGATATGAATAAACTCATCTAAATCTGATTTAATATCGAATGGCATAGCATCCGTATTTATGCCTGCGTAATTATAACACATCTGCTTTGAGTTTGTCGCACCGCAAACAGTAATTTCAATATCTTCTCTTTCAAAATTCTTGATAATGTTGAGCAGATGACTGCCGACATTACCGGTTGCTCCGATGACATAAATATGTGCTTTGCGTCTATAAGCAAAAAAGAATTCATCGTGAATTACATTTAATGCTTTCGTTAAATCTTTTTGTCCAATTACAAAGGAAACATTCAACTC
>CAIWTC010000753.1 GCA_903915485.1 uncultured Ignavibacteriales bacterium
AAACACTTCTAATAAAGGCTGTTTATTGAGTTAGTTTTGTGGTAATTACTTAGTCTACACACATTACAAACCTATTAACAATCATCAGTACACAGTAACATCATCTATATATACAGCTTCATCATTATAGGCATCAACTTTAACATACTCCCATCTTAATTCAACAGTACCGCTGCCGGAAAATGAATATGTGCCCGTTGACCACGAAGTCATATTTCCGCTCCAAGAAGATGTTTGTAATACTCCGCCTATGTAAAACCTAAGAATGTTGCTAGAGGAAGAGGTGTAAGTCTTATACTTAAATGAAACCCTCTTTGTACTGCTTCCTGTAAAGGTTATGGATTTGGATACAAATGAAGTACCGGTTGAATAATATGGTATTGTCGATTTCAAAGATTGATTACCAGAGTTATAAGTATCCGTGGAAGGTACCCATGGATAATTGGAACTCGTGACCCATCCCGCAGGTAACCCTGTTGATTCAAATCCTTCCCCAAACAATCCCGTAGTAAAACTGTATGTAGTTGAATAATTTGATGTGCCAAAAGAATTTGATGCACTTACTCTCCAATAGTACGTTGTATATGCACTTAACCCACTCACTTGCTTACTAGTTCCTGTCAATCCGCTTTGATTATAAATATAATCATTAAATGAACTGCTGGTTGATATCTGTAATGTATAACTTGATGCACCTGTAACTGTATTCCACTGTAGCGTAGGGCTTGTAGATAGTCCTGTTGCCGCATCCGCCGGTGATGAAAGTGTCGGCACCGAGGGAAGCGTTCCTGTTGTAAAATTATATACCGTTGAATAACCTGATGTTCCAAATGCATTTTCAGCACTTACACGCCAATAATATGCTTTGGTTTCACTTAGACCGGTAATCTGCTGACTTGTACTTGTTAGACCACTTTGATTATATACATACGTTGTAAATGTACTGCCGGTTGATACCTGCAATGTATAACTTGTTGCTCTGGTTGTTGGACCCCAAGTTAATGGCAAACTTGTATACTGAGACGATGCTCCGCTTGAAGGAGATGATAACGCAGGTATTGAAGGAACTGCTCCAATTGTAAAATTATATGTGCTTGAATAACTTGACGTTCCAAATATATTTGCCGCACTTACATGCCAATAGTATGTTGTTCCGGCACTGAATAATATTTGCTGACTTGTCGCTGTCAATCCGCTTTGATTATATACATAACTGGTGAATGAACTGTTCTTGGATACCTGCAGTGTATAACTTGCCGCTCCGCTGACTGTATTCCATGTTAATGTTGTATTTAATGATTGCTCCGTTGCTGCATTTGCAGGGGCTGCATTTGCAGGGGCAGGGGGAATCACTTTTTCAATTGCGGCTGTATTGCTAAACCCTGAGAAGTATTTAGTATATTTTGCACGGACCTTGAATGAATACTTGCTTTGTGCAGTTAATGCACCTATTGAATACTGCTTAGTATCTGCAGGAACTGTTATTAAATTATAATAACTACCTGTACTTCCGTTTGACACCCATATTTCATAACCTGACTCCATACTACTGTTATCAGACCAGGTGAGTTTGACATCCTGGAGCGTTGTAAAAACGGCTGAAAGATTAGCGGGAGAGCTATTAACCAAAAACGCAGAAATACTTAACTGTGAAACATTTGAAAATTCTGACTTTCTAGAATTGCTTACTGCCCTTACCTTGAAGGCATAGGCTGTATCAGTAAGATTTCCAATTGTAAATTCGTGTGTATTAGCAGGCAGAGTAATCAAATTATAGTATTCCCCGTTATTCCCGTTAGAGACCCATAACTCAAACCCTGTTTCTGATGAACTTTTGTCGGTCCATGTAAGTTTTGCGCTTTCTTCAGAAACAAACTCTGCGCTTAAATTTACCGGAGCGGCAAGTAAAATTGATTGTTGATAAACCAATGTGCTAACATTGCTGAATACTGAATTTCTATTGCCGATCGCTGCCCTTACTTTGAATGCATAGATTGTATCAACAAGATTCTCTATGGTAAATTCCTGTGTATTTGAGGGAAGAGTAATTAAATTATAATAATCTCCAGTGTTTCCATTTGATACCCATAACTCATT
>CAIWTC010000754.1 GCA_903915485.1 uncultured Ignavibacteriales bacterium
AATAAGTGTTGCGAAAGTGTTTCTTGCACCGAGTGATTTTTCGGTTAGTGTTACCGGAAATTCTCAACTGAAATTATCGTGGAAAGACAACTCTAATTACGAAACAGGATTTGAAGTCGAGCAGAGTACAGACAGAATAATATTTACAAAAGTTTCCACAGTTACTTCTAACACAACGACAACTGCATTAACTATTGATAACTCTGCAAATATCTATTACTACCGTTTAAGAGCAATTACTGCTTCAAAGTATTCTAGCTATTCTACAATATTTCAATCCAGATTGCCTTTTGCGGCAATGAAATTAGTTGAAGGCGGAACCTTTACAATGGGAAGTTCGGGAGCCGATACTTTGCATTCTGTTACTGTAAATAGTTATTATATCAGTAACATCGAAGTAACCGAAGGTCAGTGGAAATCAGTCATGGGTTATAACCCCGGCTATTATAGCGCTCTTGGCGACAATGCCCCGATAGAAAACATTACCTGGTATGAATGTGTAAGATACTGTAACAAGTTGAGCATTAAAGAAGGAAGGTCACCCGCTTACAGCGTAAACGGAATTACAAATCCCGACAACTGGCCTACAGACACTGCCTCGCTGAATAAGGTTATCTTTGATACTTTATCAAAAGGATATCGTCTGCCGACAGAAGCAGAGTGGGAATATGCTGCAAAGGGCGGAAGTTTAAGTAAAGGTTTTATATACAGCGGGTTCGGAAGTTTAGACAGCGTTGCGATTAATAAAAATAATTCAGCCAAAACTTTACACTTTATCGGAACAAGAACCTGCAATGAACTTGGGCTTTATGATATGAGCGGAAATGTTTGGGAATGGTGCTGGGATTGGTCGCAGGCTTATACAAGTGCTGCGCAGTTAAATCCCTTGGGTGCTAAAATTGGTAAATACCGTGCAATGCGCGGAGGCTCATGGCTAGATGTTTCTGCAACATACTTTCAGTCGAACTATAGAGTTGGGCACGCACCAATCAATCTTGATCCAAGTATTGGTTTTCGCGTTGTTTGTTCTAAGTAAAAACAAAAAGTTTTCATAGTTAGTGTATAAAATGGTTGAGAAAATAATGATGAGCGTATCAGCTGAATTATTTTCCAATTCACTCAATATTAAAAATATAAGGTTCATAAAATGAATAAATTTTTTGCTATTTCAATGTTATCGATTTCACTGTTGCTGATATCATGTAAAGAAGAAAGCAGCAGTCCTGCAGGTTCAACACATAATGTTGCAAGCGATATGGTCTTGGTTGCCGGAGGAACTTTCACTATGGGTGATTCAAGTTCAGTTCCTTTCGTACTGCCTCGTCATTCGGTTACCTTAGATAGTTTTTATATCGGGAAGACAGAAGTGACACAAGGGGAGTGGAAATCTGTAATGTCCACCAATCCAATATACTTTAGGTCAGTTGGAGAGGATGCTCCGGTTGAAAATGTAACTTGGTATGACTGTATAAGTTTTTGCAATAAACTAAGTATCCGTGAAGGAAAGACTCCTTGTTATTCAGTCAGTGGAAAAACAGACCCTGCAACTTGGCCTAAAGATACTGCCACACTTAATTCTGTAGTTTGCAATTTTACTGCAAAAGGATATAGATTGCCGACTGAAGCAGAGTGGGAATTTGCTGCAAAGGGCGGAACATTGAGTAAAGGATTTAAGTTCAGCGGTGATTCTTTAGTAGCTAATTCTGCCTGGTACTTCAGTAATTCAGGAGCTAAAACACATGCTG
>CAIWTC010000755.1 GCA_903915485.1 uncultured Ignavibacteriales bacterium
GAATTTGTTGAGGATACCTCACTAATATATTTATCAGTTAGTAAAGCATAAAACACAAAGAGAATTATTGCAACTGCAATTGTCCCTACCCAAGGGAATAAAAAAAGAGCCACTGAATTATTAGTTTTCTGTGACATATTTCACTCCTTTTTCTGTTAATGTTCCTTTTTCTTGAATTTTTCCTTTTCCGCCGTCAAAGTTTTTGAATTCAGGATTAACACCGCCGCCAATTTTACTCTGGAAAATAACAGTTACTGAATCCGGTGAAATATTAGAAATGTAAAGATATTCTCCATCATCGGGGCTTGAATACGCCGTGAGGAATTTTTCTCCTCCGGGATTGAATTTCCTAAAAACATCTCCTATGCACATTTTTGAATTTCCTTCCTGACCCAGATATTCTCTATAGGTTTTAAAAAGGCAACTGTTTATTTTTTCAGCGGCAATTCCTCTATCGATATTAGTGCGTATTTCATTAAGGGAAACTCTTTGGTACTGAGTGGTTTTGCTAATTATTTGTATTGAGTATGCAGATGCTGTCAAAAAAACAGCGAATAGAAGAATGGGAATAATTCTTGTACGCAGTGAAAATTCCTTTTTCCAGAAAATCAAACTAAAGTATACAACAGAATAGAGCGCAGCAGCACTTAAGGCAGCGATTGCAGGTTTCCAAATAAAAGTTCTATCCCAAAAGACCTGATACGATAACGAAACTATTATGACTCCACAAAGAGTCAATACGACTGGAAGTTTAGTTTTCAATGTAATTTGTCCTTATAAATTATTCAAAAAAATACCTTATTTAATAAAATACCATAGCATATACCAAAAGTAAAAGTATCAACAGAATAAAAAATTTATGGTTCTAGAATTTAGAAAATTTTAATAAATTTGCAAAAAATAATTAACTACTTAAATATTATAACCGGTAACTAATTCCTCAGAAATTAGTAAATTTCTTTCATTCCATGTTTTCCGCAGGCATACATCATAAGTATAGATGCCAAATCAATCAAGGCTTTCTTTTCGTCTTTTTCATAGATGTGTAAATCGTAGGTTTCGGCGACAAATTTCATGTTATCCAAAACTTTTGAAAGCTCATAGTAACTGGGTTCGCCATGCCAGTTGGCAACCTGCTTCACAATTAATGTTTCGTATCTTCTGAGAAATTCATTCAGGGACATGGTGTGGCGTGCATTCGGTCGGACGGGGCGGCAGATTGTTATTAGGTCGTTGAAGTATTTATCCCAATGCTGTGCTAAATCAGCGTTGCGTTCCTGCATGACTGTTTTTGCCCGCTCTAAAGTGAGGTTTGCTTTGGATACAGTTTTGAAATTGGGAATAAGCGCGTATGCATCATAACTTTCGAACTCTTCTGTTTCGTCGAAATAATGCCAGCGTTTAAGAAGTTGTTTAGCACTGTAGGTCATTATTACTTTTTCCTTTGCGCTGTCAACAACGATGAATTTCTTTTTATCGTAATTGAGGGCGGTTACCCAATGACCCCAACTATCGACGGAGAGAATGCAGGGAGTTCCTTTTTCTAAGAAAGAAATTAATTTTTTTATCGCTGCTTCAGGAGTGGAGTCCTTAAAATATTTCATTGTACAGTCGAATGAACGGGCAGCCTTTGCAAGGCCGATTTCATCTGTGCCGTACCACCAACTGCTGCCTGAGCGGCGGGCAATAATTTTCTCATCGCGGAATTGTCCAAGCATTACCAATGCATATTTTAAAGCAAAGGGACCGCATTGATATTTATTCGGCTGTGGATAAAAACTCATTTATATAATTTCTCTTCTTAATATTTTTTGTAACTTGCAATATCGTTCATAGATAATAGTAAAGCAATGAAAAAGAAAAAAGTCTTATTTGTTTATAATGAAACAAATCCGGAACTGTATATTACCAAATCTGATGCAACTAAATCAAATTTAAATTTCACTCCGTATTTTGAAATAGAGAACACAACTCCAATGGAGGAGTTTGATGTGATGATAGACCTTATCCGTGAAGGCGGGTATGATGTGATTTCATTGAATCTTGACGATGATTTTCAACTGCTACTTGATACTATCAAGACCGAGGAACCGGATGTTATTTTTAACTGTGTTGAAATATTTTACGGTAAAGCCCCGTTGGAAACTAATATTGCGGGACTATTCGAACTATTGGAAATCCCCTATACAGGCGCACCTGCGCTGACACTTGCCAATTGCCAGAATAAAGCTTTGACAAAGAAGATTCTTAGTCAGAACGGAATACCTACTCCGAAGTTTCAAATTATTGATTCATTAGAAACACCAATCACTATTGATTGTTTTCCGTTGATTGTGAAACCTATATCAGAGGATGCAAGCGTGGGAATAGAAAATGAATCTGTAGTTAGGACACATGAAAAACTCGTGGAAAGGCTTAAACATGTCTTTGATGAATTTAAGCAGCCCGCGCTAGTTGAACAGTTTATCAACGGAAGAGAACTGAATGTTTCGGTGCTTGGCGTTGACCCTCCGATAGCTTTACCTATAAGCGAAATTGATTTTTCCGAGATGCCTGAACATTTGGAGCGGATAGTTTCATATCAGGCAAAGTGGGATTCACTTCACGAAGCATATCACAAGACTATTCCTATTTGTCCCGCTGAACTGAGTGATGAGATTACAAAGAAAGCGCAGGAAATTGCGTTGAGGGTATTTTCAATTATGGAATTAAGAGATTATTGCCGTGTGGATATGCGCCTTTCAGAGAACAACGAACTTTTTGTCCTAGAGGCAAATCCAAATCCCGAACTTAGTGATGGTGTAGGATTTATGCGCTCTGCTGATGCTGTTGGTTATAGTTATGGCGATATTCTGAATATGATAGTTGGTATGGCTTTGAAGAGAAAGAAGAATTAGCGGTAAACAATAAAAATTAGAAAATTTATCAATAGGGCGAAAAAGATTTTCGCCCTACTTTATTTTAAAGGTTACTTTGTGTTGAATTTTTTAGAAGCAGCACTTTTTAGTGTCTTTTTCTTTTGAATCTTCTATTAAATAAATAGCACCGTTGATGGGGTTTATTATAAGGGTTGCCACGCCTTCTTTTGAATTTGCATCAACTTTTTCGTAAATGGTTACGGTTGCCTTGAAGAAGTTGTCATAGAATGCCTGTGCATCATTAGGAGGGACAGTTATGCTTGACTCTTTATCACGAATCTTAATAAGAAATGATGAGGTCTTGGAATCATATTTTGAAATGTTTGCAATTTTTGTGTCATTTACTTTTGCGATATTTTCGGGGTTCTGTTCACTGGCAGCATTTATAATAATTTTCTCTATCTGCATAATTCTTTTTTCATACTCATCCGGGCTTTCAGTTTCGCTTTTTGCTCTAAGCAATATGGGGTTGACTTGCGCTACTGACCCTTGTTTAGCAATGTTGCTGATTCGTACATTACAGTTGATGGATTGGCCTGTATAAATAAAGTCAACAATTGTTGTCCGCTCTGGAATTATTTTAAGAGGCTGCGAAAAGGTTGGGAATTCAGGCTTTGCAGTAGTGATTTTATAATCTCCTGGTGGGAGGGTCAGACTTGTTAGAATGCCTTTTATGGTTTGTGATTCTCCCGCGGAGTTCGTAAGGATGACAGATTCTCCTTCGGGTCTGACGCTTATCTCAAAGTTTCCCGTGCTTAAGTTTTGGGAATAGCTTATTGATATCGATAAGATAATTGCAATAATTAGTAAACGCATATGTGGCCTGTTATTTTATTAGTGATTACTTATTTATGAACAACTAAATGATAGAAATAGTCCCATTAAATCCCTAAACCATACTTGTAAGTAAATTCAGCCATTAAGAAAAGAATCCGAACTTATAAAAATATAGTTATTGAAGGTAAAACTTATTTTTTCTTCATTTTATGCCGGATGACTTCAACAACCATCGGCATGATGGACATCAGTATTATAACGATAACAACAATTGAAAAGTTTTTCTTTATTATGGGGATGTTTCCGAAGAAGTAGCCCAAATAAATAAAAGAGCCAACCCATGCAATGCCGCCAATAATACTGAAGGTTATGAATCTTGGATATTTCATTGCGCCGACACCTGCAACAAATGGGGCAAAGGTTCTTACAATAGGTACAAAGCGGGCCATAATGGTGGTTTTGCCGCCGTGCTTTTTATAGAATTCCTGAGTTTTATCTAAATACTTCTTCTTAAGTATTTTACTGTCGCGTTCATAAACTTTGGGTCCAAGAAATCTTCCTATCCAAAAGTTTGTGGAGTCGCCGGTGAGTGCTGCTATAATAAGTAAAAGAACAATAAAATGTACATTCAATGAACCGATTGCAGCAATAGCGCCGACGGCAAATAAGAGTGAGTCGCCGGGAAGAAAAGGGGTTATCACAAGTCCGGTTTCGGCAAAGATAACACAGAACAAAAACAAATAAGTTTGCGTTCCATAATTTTGGACTATTTGAGTCAATATAATATCTGGGTGTTTAACAAATTCTAAAAGGAAGGTTATAATTTCCATGTATCTCCAAAGTTAAAAAGTTTAAGCATTTAAAAAATCTATAATTAAGTTGTTGGTGTAATCAGGATTCTCCAGCGGGGCAAGGTGCCCGGCGTTCGGAATAGTGTGGTATTCACTTCCTTTGATTTGTGCGGCCATATTCTTCATAAACTCTGGCGGGGTGAAACCATCATGCTCCCCGCAAATTACAAGTGTCGGGATATCAATTTTACTAATCAGATGAGAATAGTCCGCTCTGCCCATCATTGCAAGTTGACATGCTTTGAGTGATCTTTCGTTAACGCTGCTGTATCTTTCAAGTAATGAGTTATAGTAATCGGAGTTGTTAACTCTAAAATCTTCTGAAGTACATAACGGAAGAAAATTCTGAACAAATCTTACACCGCCATAAGCGTTGATGTTTTTGATATTCATCGCGCGCTTTGATTTGGCGGCATTGTCATCTGCATCTGCGCGGGTATCGCAGAGAATCAGTTTTGAAAATCTTGAGGGTTCTTTTTCAAACGCTGCCAGGGAAATGTAACCTCCCATTGAAAGGCCGCATACTGCAGTTGACTTTATGGAGAGAGAGTCCAATATATTCAGCAGGTCATCTGCAAACATATGCATGGGAAACTGACCGTCGCCGATTGGCGAGCCTCCAAGGCCGCGGATATCATAAGTGATAACAAAGTGGCTATCCTTCAGCGCTGCAACTTGAGCGCTCCACATCGAGTTATCAAACGGAAAACCATGCACAAAGATTATAGGCGGATTTGTACGGTTACCGTAGCAGAATATTTTTAAAAGGCTGTCATTTTGCATTGTGATTATCTCCGGTATCAGTAGAAAAAAAGTCCAAAATACTATTCATCATGTCTGCTCTTACTGATTCGCTGAGCAGTGTTTCAAATGGAAATCCTAAGGCAATCACTTTATGCTTTCCTTTAAAGCTGACTGCAGCAGGAATTTTATTATTTACATATTCTAATATAACACTTGTATCCTTTAGAGGAGCAATTGCGCAGGGATTTTCTGTTTTATAAATATTTCCGGAAAAAGAACTGTTAAACTCAATGGGCACTACAATATTCCCGAAAAGCCCGTTCTTTGCTACCACAAATTTTTCGCCCGAGCATGAAGTTGTGCCTGCGGAAAAATGAAGACGGGTTGAAATAAATTTCTCTCTTGCAGAAACTTGAGAACTATTCTCTCCTTGACTGTCCGCTATATACGAACCCGAAATTAAAACGGAAATATTTTTGGCAATCAGTGTAGTTAATTTGTTTGTGACAGCATCGGGGAGGACACCCATTGATTTCCATGGGGAAATATTTTTGATTAAGCTGTTCTCAGCCTTTTCTTCCCCATAAATCAAATCTATGGTTTTGAAACTGCCACAGTTTACACTGCCGGCAAAGGCTTCGTCTGAAGCGGAAGAAAAGGAATATCCCGAAGCGAGTATTGATGCTCCGTGAATATATGGATAATTAAAAGTGTTGCCTGCGATTACTTTTGCTGCGTAATTACTTGAACTAGCACCGTGCCCGGGATAATCGTTATCGACGAATAGCGAATCTTTAGAAAATAAATATTGCTCTCCTGTGAAGCTAACATCTTTCCCGTAAGCAACACCTTCATCTGCTTGATTCTGGAATCCCGAAATGTTATCGTTGTTAATCCATGCGGGTGAATCGGTGCGATGAAATCCGTTTACGATTAAAACATTTCCTTTGTTTTCTTTTGAGATGCCGACGCATAACTCCTCAGATGGAAAACTTTCTCCGCCATTATTTACGGCGGATACTTTGAACCGGTAGATTTTATCTTGCACTAAATTTGTAAAGACAAATTTCGGAGAATTGCTTATAGTGCCGTTGTCAAAACCGCCGTTGTCTGAGGCCCTATAAACAATGTACTTATCGGGTGTTGCAGAAATTTCCAGCGGGTCGTTCTGTGGAAGCCATGTAAGAGTCGCGGACTTATCTTCGCCAAGAACAGCGGAGAAAGATACCGGCGGCAGGGGCTGAACGACTATTGTTTGTGAGTATGTGTTAGATAAATACCTTAATATTCCTTTGTATATACTTCTTGCCGCATAAAACTTAAATGAAGGTGTCTGTGCATAAAGCATATCATTAAAGTTCTGATGTGAGAATAGTTCAATA
>CAIWTC010000756.1 GCA_903915485.1 uncultured Ignavibacteriales bacterium
TCCCTCTACAATCCCGAGCACTACATTAGCGACTTTTACTCTTAATTCCGGAGCAACGCTGAAAACAGGGCATGCACAGGGCATATCAACCACTGTTACCACAGGTGCAATACAAGTACCGGGCACAAGATCTTTCAACGCGGGTGCTAATTATGAATACAATGGTTCATCAGTTCAGGTTACAGGAAATGCTTTGCCTGCAACTGTAAATAATTTGACTATTAATAATTCTACCGGTGTTACACTTACTTCTAACGGTACTGTCAGCAGCACTCTTACTCTAACTTCAGGATTGCTTCATCTCGGCAATAATAACTTGACGCTTGATGCATCAGCAATTGTTTCAGGGACACCTTCAGCTTCTAATATGGTCATAACAGATGGAACCGGACAATTCAGAAAAACATTTTCTGCTGATGGTTCATTTACTTTCCCGGTTGGAGATAATACAGCAACTGCTGAGTATTCACCTATGAGTGTTACTTTAGCAGGTGGTGCTTATTCTTCGGCGTATGTTTCAGCAATTGTAATAAACACAAAACATGCAAGCAACACAAGCACTACAGACTATATTAACAGATACTGGACTCTTGCTTCATCAGGAATTACCGGAGCAACATATGATATAAACGGAACTTATGAAAATGCTGATGTTGTTGGGACAGAATCCAATATGATTACTGCCCAATATGCAAGTGCCGCATGGACAAACTCAGCTGCGGTTAATTCATCATTGCATACAATTGGAGCAACAGGATTAACTTTGTTAGGTGACTTTACGGCAATAACGGTACCCGCATCAAGTGGAACAGTAATTATTACATTAATCCCAGAGGGATATTACAGGTCTGATGTTGACCCGCTTCCTATAAGTGATACATTCACCGCGACATTAGCCAGCGCAACAGGTCCGGATTATGCTGATGTTGAAACGGTCAATGTTGTCATTGATTCTATAACTTATGCGGGAACAGCAACCTTTGCAACCTCCGCAACCGGCAGTTATTATCTTTATGTAAAAGGTATGTCTATCATGTCAACATGGAGTGCCGCTCCAATTTCATTTGTAAAAGGTGGAAATCTAAACTATGATTTCACAACCGGAACTGATAAAGCCTACGCAATCCCCGGATTCCCATTTGAACCTATGATTCTTCAGGGAACAAAGTGGTGTATTTATGGTGGTGATGTAGACCAGGATGAACTTATTGGAAATGTGGATTTGACAATGATTGATAATGATGCATTTGTAACACTTGAACTTCACGGCGCAACAGACCTTGACGGTGATGCTTTGGTAGGGAATGTGGATTTAACAATCTGCGACAACCATGCTTTTTGGGTAGTCGAATCACAGTCACCCCGCAAAGTTGGCGGAATGGCAAGTAAATATCTGCACAAACCGGTATTGAAACGCACTAGTGGTATTAAAGAATAATTAGTCAAACAAAGTAGCGCCTGAGATTGCAAAATTCAGGCGGTCAATTTTGGTTGGCTTTTATAGGCTGGCTGACTTTCTTTAGGGTGAGTCAGCCATTTTTATTTTAATCTGTTAATCGTTTCTCATGAGATGTTTATACGAATCTGCAGCATATAATTATTAACGTGGGCTATATTCATAAGATCTGCATACAGGATGCATAGGAAATCAGTAAACAAACCTTTTGTCATGAGACAGCAAGTTTCAAGGGAATTGAGAAATAAAAATAAATAAAACAGGCTGGTTGATGTTTGTGGGGATTGATACTCGCTATTGGTATATGCTGACGTTTGAAATGTTTTGTGAACCAGTATAATTTCAGCAAACTCAAAAAATTTTATCAAGTACCCAATCCCACTAAAGGCCCTAATTTTCCTGTATGCAACATTTTATTTCAGAAATTATAAATTAATTTATATCTTTAGGCAATTGATTTAATCAAAAGAAGTGATTCTATGAAAGCAAAGTATTTAATATTATTAGTATTCCCGGCGCTCGTGTTTTTGAGCTGCTCTTCCGCTCTTGATAATAGTGTTACTATTAAGAACACAGCCTCGGAAGCGGTGCAGGTGAATATTTTTGGGAAGGTGCTTACTATTAAGACCGGAGCAACTCAAATTATTAAAGACATTAGCAAAGGTTCTTATAAGTATGAAACGACTTATTCAATTCCTGCAAATGTTTCTTCTTCACAGGTAGAGGGAAGTGCAACGGGTACTTTAGAGATTACTGCAGGAACTAATATTCAAATGTTCTTCGCCAGCAGAATTCAAAAAACTACCGGGGGCGGGTCATCCAGTGCGCAGGATACTTATGTGCTTGTAGTTTCTGTTTCGTCTTCTGATGCAATTCCATCAGGAACAACTACTCCCTAATAGATTAATTTATTGGGAATGCCAAAACCGGTATTCTTGCTTTGTGTCTAACGCCGTCTACGGTTGAGCCATAAATTAAATCACTGATGAATCGGTGTCCGTGACTTCCTGTTATCAGCATCTCTAAGTCTTGTTCTCTCGCTATTCTTACAATTTCTTCTTCGGGTTCTCCGCCGCCTATTATCCATTCGACTTTAAGATTATTGCTTTCAAGAAATAGTTTTATATCCAGTAGATATTTTTCCATCGAAAATGTTTCGCTATCGGCTACTTGGTCTCCCATAAATTGAGTCGGCGCAGTTTCTACGCAATGTATCAGCGTTACTTCCGCATCGAATGACCGTAATATCGGAAGTGCAAGTTTGATGATTTGAGCATCTCTATTATGATTTCCCTCAAGTGCAATTCCAACTCTTTTGATGTTTTTTGAGTCAGCTAAATATGAGGACTCGAGAATAAAATTTTTCTTATCAAGTGATT
Source organism: uncultured Ignavibacteriales bacterium (assembly GCA_903915485.1). Taxonomy (GTDB): domain Bacteria; phylum Bacteroidota; class Ignavibacteria; order Ignavibacteriales; family Ignavibacteriaceae; genus CAIYTF01. Next base: position 2,836 of record CAIWTC010000756.1, read on the forward strand.
TAGTGCGCGTCTTCCTAAAGAATGGTTCAACCATAACCCAAAATAAAAACGGAGTTAGCACGATACTAATTGGGAATAGAATAAATTGTATCAGCCATGAATCAGGTTGCGGGTTCTTTATGCTCTCGGAAATTAAATCAAAAACATATTTCAAGTTTAATGATGCAATAAATATTGCTGAACCGTATGCGAGTATTTTTATCAAAAGCGAGTTTGCAAACTTACCCATCTTTTCAGTGCTTGAAGTAAAATGCAAGAGGGGAATAATCGCAAATGGCAGCTGGAGTGAAAGTACTACCTGTGAAAAAACCAGTAATGAATCTACCGAAGAATTTCCATAAAAATATATGACGAAAGCAGCAGGTGCAACTGCAAATATCCGGGTGATTAATCTTCTCAGCCAGGGACGCACTCGCAATCCCACAAATCCTTCCATTACTACCTGACCGGCGAAGGTTCCGGTTATTGTTGAAGACTGTCCTGCTGCAAGAAGAGCGATTCCGAATGCCGCAGGGGCGATTGAGTCACCGACAATATTTGCAAGAAGTTTATGCGCCTCAATTATTGAACTGACGCCCGTAATGTTGTTCTTAAAGAAGAATGCTGCTGAGATAATAAGTATTGCCGCATTGACAAAAAACGCCGCATTAAGCGCGA
>CAIWTC010000757.1 GCA_903915485.1 uncultured Ignavibacteriales bacterium
ATAATACAATCCTTTCGTCTTTATCTGAATTCACTAATTAAAAACTTTATATTCGTTCTTAACAACAAATATTCTCTCAAAGTTATTTCATCAGCAGCATTTTATTGACCTGCACTTTTTCACCCGAGCGCAATTCGGTATAGTAAACACCGCTTGAAAGGTTAGAAGCATTAAATTGAACACTGTAATTTCCTGCAGGCTTAAATCCGCTTACTAAAGCTGCAACTTCTTTTCCGAGCATGTTGAATACTTTGAGTGTTACAGGACTGTCCTGATTAATCTGATAACTGATTGTAGTCGAAGGGTTGAATGGATTAGGATAATTCTGCATCAACTTGAATGACTGATTTTCTTTTGTTGACTGCTTAACATCTGTTGCTGCATCACCCCAGAAAGTTGCGACACGGATGCCATCAACTATGCTGCTGATAGTTAAAGTTGTCTGTGAACGGAAATACACACAATTAGGGACAAATGCAGTACCACCAGTTAAATGAACCTCAGAGGTTGCTGGAAGTGTTGCAGGGAAGACAGTCCCTTCAGGAATAACATAGAGGTCTTCAGTATTATTTGTGATGTCATATTTCAGCACTACAAGCCCTACTTTGCCTGCCGGCAGAGTGGTTGGGGTTGCACTGTATGTTGATGTCGAACCGGTTGTTAAACCAAAATTATACCCCAATGTAGTTGCGTTCCATTTGCAATATGTCTTCAATGAATAAGTTGCCAAAGTTGACATATCGCCAGAGCCTAAACCGATAATGTGATTCGTAAAAGTCTGAGCAGCAGTTGGAATTTTAATCAAGAATGACATATAGATAACACCTGATGTCGGAGCAGTAAAATTCTTATATATTTTGTGCGTAGAAGACAAAGAGTAGAACGCTGCTTTGCCTGTTCCTTCAGGATAACCGGTGAAAACTAAGTTACTGTCAATAAAAGATATTTGTGTTCCGGCATTAGTACCGGTAACAGTGTTCCACCCATTATAACCGCTTATAAGTTTTGAAGTATCCGCAGGAGCGACAAAATTTTCTTCAAGTAGAATTGTTCCTGAGAAATTACTCTTGGTGATATTAAATAAATCATTGTTAACGCTTGAAGGTGCAACACTTGCAAGGTCGCTAAGTCTAATCAAACATTGAGAAGCATCTATATTAGGAACTGACCATGAATATGAACCGCTTGCTGCGGGAACTGATGCTGCAACTGTGCTCCATGTTGCTCCGTTATCTGATGAAAACTCAATTTTGATATTAGTCACATTCACGCTTGTCCATTTAATCATCTGTGGGAAGCCGCCTGTGAAAGTTTCTGCCCCTGCGGGAGTGTTAAGCGTAATTGCCGGTGGAAGGTAAGCGGTAATAGTAAATACAGATGAACTTGAAGCTACTACTGAAGCATCAGCTGAGTTTGTAATTTTAACTCTGCATGTTGTTGATAATGTATTAGGCACCGTCCAGCTATAAGAACTGGCATTAGCAGGTGTGTTTGAAACAATATTTGTCCATGTTACACCATTATCAACTGAATAATCGATATTAACATTTGCAATACTTGCAGCTGCTAACCAAGTAATCGGGTGAACAGTTCCGTTCTGCCATAATTCACCGCCTGCAGGTGAATAAAGCGTGATAGGAACAGAAACATTTGTATAAATATTGTAAAGCCATGCACCGCACTTTGCGTATGCATCTGTCTGAGAAGCTGCATCACTATCTAATGAATGTCCTTTGCCCGGATAAAGAGCTAACCCGGAAGCTATTCCTAAATTCTGCGCGCGGTTATAAATAAGCTGACTTCCATAATTAAACGGACTGTCTGTTGTTCCATATATATAAGGAACAGTTGCATCTGCAGTTCCATGTACGCAGTATATCGGCATTCCGCCTGCCTGCATGTAGTTTGTATCAACTAACGCACCCCAGCAGGATATCGCCGCATTGAAACTTGATGAATAACCTGCGTTGCCAAGAGCCGGATTTTCAAGTGAACCGCCAACTGCTGACCAACCTATGCTTGACCATTGACTAAATTTTTCAACTTCAACTGAATCAAGGCATGCCATTTGAGCTGCTGTATGTCCGCCTGCTGATTGACCTACCACATAGATATGACTTGTGTCAACTCCGTATAAGGCAGCATTTTTTCTAAAAAAGCGAATTGCTGCTTTTGTATCCTGAAGAGCATTAAGCATTGCTTTATAATGAGCAGCATCACCAGACCATGAACCGGTACGGTAATTAATCGAAGCCACTACATAACCTCTTTTTGCCATTCCGTATCCAAAATATCTAAGGAACCCACAACCGCCTGCTCCGCTATTCGGGTCTTTATCTCCACCGGAAAATGCTCCGCCATGAACATAAATAATTAATGGACGGTTAGTTGCAGCATCCCCCGTACCTGTGTAAAGATCGAGAACATTTTTACTGCCTGTTCCATATACAATATTACTTGCCAAAGTATATGCAGAAAAAACTTCATCGCGATAGCGAACGGTTTGAGAAAAAGAATTGGCTGCGAATATGAGAAATATCAGCCCAATAATTATTGCAGAACGCTTCATATAGGTATTCCTTGTTGGATTTAATTAAATAACATAACAAAATCAATTTCTATAGGTAAAAATTTTCTATTTCACGGATTATGCATAAAAAATTTCACAAAAATACTCATTCATTTTCAATTAATTCAGTTAAAAACCGTTTTATCATGTTAATTAACATTTTTGGAAATGTTAATGCTTCGATCTTTGCGTAATCTGTCCCGGAAATTCCTTTTAATTTATCTTCTTTTAAGGGTTTTTATGAGTGATTGGATTTGTGTTTGATTATAATTCATTAAGTTAGGGCGAAAACCCTTGTAAATTTAACCTTGTTTTTTTTGAATAATTCTTGGACTTTTCAGAGATAATTTGAATGGACCTGATTTAATGCTAAAATCTGATAAAATATGGACTGCCTACCCCTAAAAATTGAGCTGATTTAATTTAATTTAACCCCTAAAACTGATATAATTCTATGCCGGGCAATCTATACCCAAACATCACTTTTTTTGCCGCTAAACTTCGATGCATCCAAAGAGATATACTCCGGCAAAAAGCAACATTGTGAGTGCCAATACCCGTACCAGTACTTTTTTCACAACACTAGCTTTAGGGAACATAGTTTTGCTGCAAGATGAACATTTCCCATCGTTATATTCTGTGACTTTTCTGCAATTTGGACAAATATACATATATATTTTCTTTCGTTTTGGAGCTAATTAAAATCTCTAATTTCGAAAATTCCGAAAATTCCGAAATTTGACTGATTTATATAATTATCTGATTGAATTTAGGCTCATATTAAAATTATAGTGCGTAAAAATCAAAATAAGTGACTTTTATCTATTCTTAAGTTAGACACACTCAAACAGGAATCGTTTAATCAGTAAACCGGTTTTTAAAAAATATTTTCGATGAATAATTTTTCATTACCATTTATCAGCGCCAATCTTCCTTTTAGACCAATCATTTCCTAAATATTTCTTATATTTTGAGGATATTTTTTTACTATTAAACACATACTGAACAATGCAAGATATTCCAAAAGCTTATTCTTCAACCGGAATTGAAGACAAATGGTACTCCTATTGGATCCAAAATGATTTATACAGTTCAAAACCTGATGAACGCACACCTTATACAATTGTAATTCCCCCTCCCAACATCACGGGAATGCTCACAATGGGGCACATCCTCAACAATACGCTTCAGGATATTTTCATCCGTTATAAGAGAATGCAAGGCTTCAACGCTTGTTGGGTTCCCGGAACTGATCATGCTTCAATCGCTACCGAAACAAAAGTTGTAAAGTTTCTTCAGGAAAAAAATGTTGATAAATTTGAAATCGGCAGAGAAGAATTCTTAAAGCATTGTTATGAGTGGAAAGATAAATACGGCGGAATAATTATTTCACAGCTTAAAAAGCTCGGCATCAGCTGCGATTGGGATCGTGAACGCTTCACCATGGATAAGGAATATTATGATAAAGTAATCCATACTTTTGTTGACCTCTACAAAGAAGGCAAAATTTATCGCGGCAACCGCTTGGTTAACTGGTGCCCGGTTTCAAAGTCTGCAATCTCTGATGAAGAAGTAATTCCGCGCGAAGTAAAAAGTCATCTATGGTACTTGAAGTATCCTATAACCGGAACTTCAGAATTTATTGTAGTTGCAACAACAAGACCTGAAACAATGCTCGGCGATGCAGGTGTGGCAGTCAATCCTAACGACGAACGCTATGCTAAATATATCGGGAAGACAGTTACCCTTCCTTTGGTTGAAAGAGAAATTCCAATTTTTGGCGATGAGTATGTCGACATGACTTTTGGTACCGGCGTTGTAAAGGTTACCCCTGCACACGACCCTAATGATTATGAAATGGGATTAAGACACAAACTTGAATTCATCAACATACTTAATGAGGATGCAACGCTTAATCACAATGCTCCTGAAGAATTCAGAGGTCTTGACAGATACGATGCGCGCGAA
>CAIWTC010000758.1 GCA_903915485.1 uncultured Ignavibacteriales bacterium
CACTTCCCACTATCAGGGCGTGTTCGGGATTTTCACCCTATAGTTATCACCCATGTCGGGCGAACTTAAAAAGGCTGCTATCAAAAAATAGCAGCCTTTTTTTATTGCTTATCACAATATTAACTATTTAAATATCATGTCATCTTCAGTAGTCTCAAGCATCCTTAGATAACTGTCATATCTAAACTCAGAGAGTTCGCCTGCTTCAAGTGCATCAATCACTCCGCACCCCGGTTCATGATTATGTGTGCAGCTATTGTACTTGCACTTAGAGATATATTCCTGAAACTCGAGGAAGTAGTGACCTAAATCGCTCTTCTTAATTCCATAAGGCTCAATCTCCCTCACCCCGGGAGTATCTATTATGTGTGTGTCCTCCCCTATCGTGAACATCTTTACTGCTACCGTGGTATGCTTGCCGCGATTGGTCTTTTCACTTATTTCATTAGTGTCTAAGTCCAAAACGGGATGTAATTTGTTTAGTATCGAAGACTTCCCAACACCGGAAGAACCCCAGAATAAACAAGTGCTTCCGTGAATCTCTTTTTCTAATTCTTCAATTCCATAACCCGTTTTTGCGCTCATGGAAATAACTTTATACCCAATGGACTTATATAAATCGTACCATAGTTCGCTATCTTCATCAAACAAATCAGACTTATTGAAAACGGCAATGGTCTCAATGCCGGAGGATTCACCTGCAATTAGAAATCTATCTAGTGTTTTGTAATTGAATTCAGGATTTTTGAAGGACATAACGACAAAGAGTTTGTCTATGTTGGAAGCAATAACCTGCTCCAGTCTTTCACCCCGGTAAGAAGCACCTTTAATTCTTGGCGCCTTTCGTGAGAGTTGGTTATTCCTCTCATCTACTTTACTGATTACACCTGAGCCATCTGCATTGGTCAAAATATCGACGATATCTCCGACAACGCAAATGTCTGTAGTGTATAATTTATCCCGCTTAAGAGAGAAATCATTTTTTAGTTTACCCTTTAAGCTGCACCGCATAAGCGTGGCAAGGTCTTCAAGCGGACGGACGAAATATGAATTTCCTTCTATCCTGAAAACTCTGGCCTTTGAAATATTAGTTTCTTGCACTAACCTCTATTACCGTTAAAATCTGTATGAAAAAGAAAGGACTAATTTAGTCATGGTAACATCCTGATATGTCCGTGACAATTCATAACCATAATTATCTCCGATGGTCTTCCAACTTCCCATTACGAAAGCAGCATCGATAGAGATATTATCCTCTACCAAAAACCCTGCGCCGTAAGTATAGTATTTTCTATTATAAGAAGTTGGGTCATTCTTATATGGAGACTGCTCATAAAAATATCCTGCGCGAAGTCTTAATCCCATATCTGCAAAAGTGTACTCTGCACCAAAGTTTGGGTTAACAGTGGCGCGCATATTTGTTTTTATTGCCTGATTTTCTTCTGCAAAGGAAAAGTCCGCAGAACTGAATGACATCTGCGTATAATCAGTTATCGTAGCATCTGCTGATAAAATAAGTCCCATTATGTTGCATGAACCGCCAAGTGAAAGAACCATTGGGGAGGTTATATCATATTCAATTTTATCATTGACTGGATAATCATAAGTTACTTTAGGAAAGTTAGCAACATAGTCAGCGATTAATTCATCTTTGACCGTAATAGTTTTAGGGAAAGCTATTTTTATGGCAAATCTTCCTACATCCCCTATCTGATACAATATACCCAAATCCATATCAAAACCTGAAATATCAAGGTTCCTTAAATTTTGAATGTCAAAGGATTGAAATCCCAGCGTCTTAGGATTCGTCGAGTCAGCATACACTGATGCATAAAGTTTATTTACATCTGCTTCATTAAAAGACCATTCATTTGAATGTTTACCCGATGTTACTCCAAGCGAAATGCCTGCAAAAAGATTCGGGGCAATTTCTAGTGAAGCGGAAAGTTTCCAGTTTTCAAGTTTACCATCGTTAGTGCTGATACCGCTCTGATAAAGTTTTCCTATAAGTGGGGTTGAATAATTAGTGTCTGCCAAATATAAATCAACAGGGATATAATTATTTGTATCTGCTAAATATTTTATCCTGCTAGTCCCCGGATTCAATCCGCTGAACTGCATAGCATGGATATAATTCTGTGAGCGGTTATACGAGAACCCGACAGAAAAACTTCCTTTATATGTCGGGAACGGAAGAACAAATGCA
>CAIWTC010000759.1 GCA_903915485.1 uncultured Ignavibacteriales bacterium
AAGAAAAATTTTAATACATTATGAGCGGTAAAATTAGATTTGTAATTATCGGCACAGGCAATATTGCCAATGCATATATCAGTGCTGTTGAGAATATTCGGAATGCAGAAACAGTAGCGTTCGTCTCCAGAACTAAAAAATATCCATCTCAGGTAACTGATTCTTCTAAATATGAAATTGCAGCCGAGTTGACCGATATAAAGTCGGAATACGAGGCGGTTATTATCTGTACACCTAATGGACTTCATCACATAAGTGCTCTTGAGGCAGCTCGGCTAGGGAAGCATGTTTTGTGCGAAAAGCCATTAGATATTACAATAGAATCAACATCCAGCATGATTGCTGCCTGCAGGAGTGCGAAAGTAAAGCTCGCGGTAGCATATCAACGGAGATATAGTTCTGACAATCCTGTAATTAAAAAGATGCTCTTAGAAGGAAAACTTGGGAAGGTCTATTCAGTCGATTTGAGCGTTAAGAATTACCGTGATGAAAGCTATTATAGTAATGCACCGTACCGTGGTACTTATTCTATTGACGGAGGCGGTCCTTTTATACAACAGGCAGTGCATTACATTGATTTATATGCATGGTACTTCGGAATCCCTGAAAAAATCACTAGTCACTTATCAAAGTTACACCACAATATTGAAGCGGAAGATTACGGAATTGCAATATGCTCACATTCAAACGGGATGATCGGCAATATTATTGCCTCTTCTGCTATTAAACCGGGATTCCCAGCTCGAATGGAAATACATACTTCAAAGGGAACGGTGATAATGGAGAATGACATCATCACTTTATGGTCAATTGAGGGGATTGAAAACCCGACTCAAAAATCAAGTCTTGCACAGAAGCACACAGGAGCGTCAAATCCATTTGTAAATGATACTGCAAACCACGAATTGATAATAAGCGATTTTATTGATTCAATTAAAGAGGATAGAGAGCCACTTATTAATGGTGAGTCAGGTGAGATGGCAACGAGAATCGTTCTAGATATTTACAGAAATAATCAAACTCCATTCTGAAATCAGGAAGTAGTAATATAAATTTTAGGAAATAATATGATACACTCAATAAATCCAACTAATAATGAAATAATCGCCTCGTACAAGGAACATTCGGCATCAGAAATCGAGCATATACTGCTTGAGGCTGAGAATGGGTTTAAGGATTGGAAGACTGTGCCTTTTTCAGAGAGGGCAAAATGCATGAATACTGCTGCAGAACAACTGATTCTAAGGAAAGCTGAATTTTCACGGATGATGGTGCTTGAGATGGGGAAGACTTTTGCTCAGGCTGAGTCAGAAGTCGAAAAGTGTGCATGGGTCCTAAGGTATTATGCTGAGAATTCTGAAAAATTTATGGAAGATGAAATTATTGAGACAGATGCGCAAAAGAGCTTTGTTACTTTTCAGCCTCTTGGAGTTATTCTTGCGGTTATGCCCTGGAATTTTCCACTTTGGCAAGTGTTCCGTTTTGCTGCCCCTACATTGATGGCGGGTAATGCGGCAATACTGAAGCACGCGTCCAATGTAACTGGATGCGCTCTTCTAATTGAGGATGTTTTTTGTAAATCAGGCCTTCCAAATAATTTATTTAAGGCAGTAATAACACCGGGAAGGGAAGTGTCGAAAATAATCATAAATCCTATCATAAAAGCAGTTTCTTTAACCGGGAGCACGGCTGCAGGGATTTCTGTTGCCACTGCTGCAGGAAGTGTATTGAAGAAATGCGTTCTTGAATTAGGCGGAAGTGACCCTTATATTGTCTTTGGGGATGCCGATATTGAAAAAGCTGCTGAGTTCTGTGTGTTTTCTCGTTTGATTAACGCAGGTCAGAGTTGTATAGCGGCTAAAAGGTTCATTATAGTGGAAGAAGTATATTCACAGTTCGAGGAGGTTTTCCTCGAAAAGATGAAGAGTAAAAAGATGGGAGACCCTTTTGATAAGGGAAGTGACTTGGGACCTCAGGCACGCGTTGATTTACGAGATGAACTTTCGGAGCAAGTCCACCGTAGCGTTAGCAATGGAGCACGGTTGCTCCTTGGTGGAATCGTCCCCGAAACATCAGGAGCATGGTATCCACCTACTGTTCTTTCAGGTGTGCTCCCAGGAAATCCGGCATTTGATGAAGAAATTTTTGGACCGGCTGCCGCTTTAATAAAAGCAGGTAACGAATTGAAAGCTATAGAGTTAGCTAATATGTCCTCATTTGGTTTGGGGGCTTCAATTTTTACAAGTGACCTACAAAAAGGGGAGCATGCTGCAAAATACTTAGTGAACGCAGGCAGCTGCTTCGTCAACACTTTTGTGAAGTCTGACCCAAGACTACCATTTGGTGGAATTAATGAATCAGGTTATGGCAGGGAACTCTCTGCTTACGGCATTAAGGAATTTGTCAATATTAAAACTGTTTTCATTAAATAGCCTTGCAGATGAATTTTTGAAGACTATTTTATGTTTAGTATTAAAGATTACTTATTTTATAATTTATGAAATTGAAATATCAGATGTGTTTTAAGCTAACTTCGCTATCCTTTGTCGAAAAAGCATAAATATATGGGAAGCCCTTCAAAACTCTCAGTTTATGCCTTAATAACCCTAATTCTTGGTTATGTGTTCTACTATACAGGCGTGTTGAATATCTCGCTGATATATATAGTGGGATTTGCCTTGGTTTTGAATGGTTTAGGTACATTCCTTCACACTTTTGGAAAACAGCGGAATTATTCCCTGTTCACGGCAGTTTATTTTTTTAATTCAGGGTTGCTACTGATACTATTGCAAAAGTTCAAACTAATGACGACTGCTCCTTTTATTGTATCTGCTATTATTTTTTCAACTGCAATTGCTTTTTTATTGCTTTTCTTTGAAGATTCAGAGAAGAAGAAAAACTTGATGTATTCCGTCCTTTTGTTGGCAGCAGGGGGAGTCATCATGACTTTATATAGAAAGCTTTATCCAATAGATTTTATATTATGGCTAAAGGAAATACTTGGCACATTTTGGATTGCAATACTCTCAATAATAGCGTTAGCATTAATATCATTCCGGAAAGAAAAGTAAAATATGAGTGATGCATTCAGGGAAGAAAAAATAGGGCATAAGTCTACCAAAACAAGTTGCGGGATTTTGCTTTTCAGAAGAACAAGCGGCGAGACGGAGTTTTTCCTTGCTCATCCAGGAGGTCCATTATTTGTGAAAAAAGATGAGGGCTATTGGAGTATTCCCAAGGGCGAAATTGAGTCGGGTGAAGAAAATTATCTTGGTACTGCGTTAAGGGAATTTCATGAGGAAACAGGTTTTGAAGCCCTGCCGCCTTTTATCGAGTTAGGTTTTGTAACACAAAAGAGCGGCAAAATGGTTTATTGCTGGGCGAGTGAGTACTTTGGAGAGGGGAATCCGTTTATCAAGAGTAATACATTTATGTTTGAATATCCTTATAAGTCAGGTAAGTTCCAAGAGATCCCGGAGATAGACAGAGCGGATTTTTTCAGAGCAGATGAAGCCAAAGTAAAAATTAAAGAGAGACAGACGGAATTGATTGACAGGTTGATTGGGTATTTAAGTGTATCATTTTAAGATTTTGCATTATTATTATCAGGACAAGCAATATGGCTGAAATACAGATATTTGGCACAAACAAGTGCTCGGAAACAAGAAAAGCAATGCGTTTTTTTCAAGAACGGAGAGTTAAATTCCACTTCAGGGACCTATCGGAAAAGGGAATTTCAAAGGGTGAACTCGATTCTATTAAATCCCGTATTAATTTAGAAGAACTGATAGATAGAGAAGGGAAGCGATTTAGAGAAAAACAGCTTCAATTCAAGCTTTTTGATGTTGAAACGGAGCTGCTTGCGGATGGATTACTATTCAAAACACCCATTGTAAGGTATGGAAAATTAGTGACTCTTGGAGGCGAAAATTCAACTTGGGCAGAATGGATTAAACAGGGGTAAAGATACTTAGTAAGCTGTTTTTAAGTGTTTGTTTCAGAATAAAAATGTGTTTAATTATGAGACAAGTTTCCTTAAAAAAATGGGGAAAATGATTGATTTCAAGCTTTATTCAAGGGCTGTGTCTTGGCACACAACTTGCTATAATAAGTTAAAATTAATTAACAAAAAATAGAAAAAGAAGCAAAATGGAACTTTTACCGATTATTGAAACAGCAGTCTTAGTTTTCTCCGTATTTACGGTAGTAACCTTGGTTATTTCATACTCGCTATACAAAATTAAACAAAAAGAACGCCTTACAAATGCTGAACCTGCAGCTGTAAAGGTTGTTCCACAAGCAAAAGCAGCTATGCAATACAATGCAGCACCTGTTGTTGAGAAAAAAGAACCATCTGCTTCATATCATGAACAAGTTTTCCAGTTTCAACAGAGACAAATTCAGCAGCAGGAAGTTGCCAGAGTACAGCAGATTATGGCTAGAGACAGATTCTTAGTAGTAAACAATCAACAACCTGAAATGCGTGCTGTTGCAGCAGTAAATAAGAGTACTCAACCATTTTATCATCCTAGAGCATCTGAGACGAGAAAACAAATTATGGGAAGAAAATCCTTTAATTTGTTTGACAACTATTCAAATGGTGGTGAAAAGCTAGAAAAGCTTAACCTATCTATGAACGCATAATATAAGAACCTTTAAGTGATTAAGAGGCTGTTCCAAAAGAGCAGCCTCTTTTTTTTACATTCTTTCGGGGGCAGATAGACCTAGTAAGGTCAATCCGTTTTGGAGGACGATTTGCGTTGCTAATGCAAGGCTTAATCTTGATTCGGCTAGTTTTTGTTCTGAACCTATAATTCTGCAGACGGTATAAAACCTATGGAAACACTCAGCAAGTTCCTGAAGATATCCGGTGATTTTATGCGTCTCAAACGAGTTTGCAGCAAAGAGTACAATGTCGGGGAAGAGCAACAGTTTTTTAATCAGACTTTGTTCTTCTGAAGTTGAAAGTGTAATTAATGAATCTGTTGAGGATTCCAATCCGGCCTCTTTCGCATTACGGATGATAGAGCAAATTCTTGCATGCGCATACTGAAGATAAAATACGGGGTTATCATCTGACTGTTTCTTCGCTAAATCTAAATCGAAATTCATGTGCGACGAAACCGAACGCATATTGAAAAAATATCTGGTTACATCTACACCGACTTCATCAACCAACTCATCAAGCGTAACATAGTTAGCTTTGCGGGTTGACATTTTAACTACTTCACCATCTTTTATGACAGTTACAAATTGATGCAGCAGTACTTTAATAGCTTCAGTGTTGTATCCAAGTGACTTCAATGCGGCTAAAACATCAGGGTATGTATCTTTATGGTCAGAACCAAAGATGTCGATTATTAAATCGTATCCTCGCTCAAACTTTGTAATATGATAAGCGATATCAGGTAGGCGGTAAGTAGGCTCACCTGTTGACTTGACGATAACTTTATCTTGGTCGTTACCAAGTTCAGCTAATTTCAGCCAGGTAGCGCCTTCTTTTTCATAGCTCATTCCTTTTTCTGAAAAGATATTGAGCACCGATTTTATCTTGCCTTCTTCGTATAAGGTATTTTCGTTATAGAAGTGTTTGTGGCGAATGCCTAATCTTCCTAAAGTTTCCTTAATATCCGAGAAGATAACATTCTCGGCTTTATCCTTGAATAAACCTTCTGCATTTTCTTCTTTCAGTTTGTCGCCATGCTCTTCAACCAATGACTTAGCAATATCAGTAATGTATTCACCCTGATAGTAGTCTGCAGGAAATTCTATATCAGAACCTAATAATTGCAGGTAACGAATTCTGACAGAATCGCCTAACACTCTCATCTGCCTTCCGGCATTGTTGAAGTAGTATTCACGGTCAACTGAATAACCAACCCACTCGAGCAGGGAAGATACAGTATCACCAAAGACAGAGTTTCTACCGTGCCCCACAGTCAGAGGACCTGTTGGATTTGCTGAAACAAACTCAACATTAGCCTTCTTCCCGGAATATTTATCCGATTTACCAAAATTAGATTTAGCTTCCAAAATTGAGAGAATCGAGTTTGCGATAAACCCGGAGGAATAAAAGAAGTTTATAAATCCGGGTCCGGCAATTTCAATTTTAGAAATGATTTGCTCATCATATTTTATGGCATCGACAATCTTTTGAGCAAGTTGCCTGGGGTTAGTTTTAGCTTTTTTAGCAAGTAATAACGCGATGTTTGTTGAAAAATCACCGAAGGAATTTTGCTGTGGAATATCAAACTGTATATTTTCATCCTCTAATAACGAGGTGGACAGAACAGCAGGTTCTGTGATGGAGAATAAATAATTTCGCAGACTCATTCTTTGATTTTCGCTTTTGCTTTCGCTCTTGGTTTTTTAGGTTTGTCAACTAATTGTTTTTGCGGAGCATCGCCCCAAAGTTTTTCGAGATTATAAAATGCGCGGTGTTCATTTAAGAATATATGAACTACAACATGGATGTAATCAAGCAAAATCCAGGTAACTGCTTTGTAACCTTCTTTATGCCAAACTTTAACACCTTCATCTCTTAATTCTTTTTCAACATGGTCAGCGATTGCGCGTACCTGTGTGTCTGACGAAGCAGTACAGATGACGAAATAATCAGTCATAGTTGTAACTGTGCTTAATTCAATCACTGTTACATCTTCACCCTTTTTTTCGAAAATCAACTCGCCGATTCTTTTTACTAATTTATCTGGAGACACTAAATTCCTTTCGTTTTATTTATGTCTAAATCTTTTCCTAAAATAATGGAAATATCCACCAACGACTCTTTGTTGGTAATTGAAACTACATTTGCAGAATCCAGGGAAAGTAACTTTGCAATATAATACCCGCAGAGCAAATTATTGTTACGAACTATGACGATAGTTTCAGTTTGTTTCTTGGGGATTGCGTAATTTTTTGTGGATACCACATCCAAACCGCTCTTTCGGAGTGTATCTAAAATCTCATCTGTCAGATATTTATAGCCTGAACCATTGAGTAGTTCAACTGTCCCGGAAACTTTTTGGACAGCTGATGGAGATGTTTGTGCTGACTTGTTTTTCTCCCTATGTATGTTTGAAGTAGGGAAGTTAAAGACAAAGTAAATGCCGACTATTAATAAAGTACCAAATACGGAGAAAAGTATCTTATTCTCTTTGATGAATCGTAATAATTCAGCCAAATTAATTTTTTTAATCAAATTAAGGCATCAAAAAATCGTTATAATAGGGGTTCCTGCCCAAACGGTCACCGTATAAGTACTGAGATGAGGGAATGTTGCGGTACATTATACTGATGTTCATATCTTTTGCAGGTGAGTAATTCAGTTCAGCACGGCTTAGGTAAACACCATTGATGTCATTTTGAAAATTCTTTCCGAATGAATTGTAAGGCGAGTGGACAACGCTTGCATCAACTTGAAGATTCAGATTGTCTCTAAACTGATACATCATTGAATTTGTATAAACGCCAAGTGCTATTGAGTTGCTGCCAAATGAATTATAAGAAAGCGAATATGAGTGCTTCATGCTGAACTTTGACGCGTCGAAAAATCCCAAAATAAAATTAGGGGACTTGTCAATCATCTCATCATTAAGGCTTGGTTTTATGCCTTCTGCATCTCTAAACTGAGCGAAACTGCAAAATGTCAGCATAAATAAAACTAAAAATAACTTTTTCATATTCTTTCTCTTATATAATTCTCTAATTTATAAATTAAAGAGACACAAATCAAGTGAAAACTGAATCACATACTTAGAATGTCTTGAGTGAACTTATCTGCAATTCTGTCAGCTTCCGCCTGAGTGCGCGCCTCGCAGATGATACGGATAATAGGTTCAGTATTTGAAGTTCTGCAATGAATCCAATGATTTTCAAAATCCAAATGCAAACCATCTTCTTCATTAATAACCGCATCTTTATTGGCATTTTTTAACGACTCAAAAATTACTTTCGGATTCTGAGCAGTCAAATTAATCTTTCGCTTAGCTATAAAGTACTGAGGCAGTGCTGCCTTCATCTCTGACATTGTTCCTCCGAATTCCAGCAGATGCTGAAGTGTAAGAACAATTCCAATTAGTGCATCACGGCCGTAATGAATTTCCGGTAGAATAACTCCGCCGCTTCCTTCGCCGCCGATAACCGCGTTCACTTCTTTCATTTTCTTGACCACATTTGCTTCACCAACCGCTGAGCGGAAAGCTTCGCATCCGTTTAACTTTGCAGCATCAATTGCGGCGCGCGTTGTCGATAAATTTACAACTGCACTTCCTTTGTGCTTTGAAAGATAAAATCTTATCGCTTGAGTGATTGTGTTCTCTTCGATAAATGGTTCGCCTTTTTCTGTGATGAGAACAAGTCTATCAACATCAGGGTCGACCACTAT
>CAIWTC010000760.1 GCA_903915485.1 uncultured Ignavibacteriales bacterium
AGTTAAAGACAAAATTTACTTACAGGGAATTATTGATAAGATACTCAAGACAGATGATGAAATTCAGATTTATGATTGGAAGTCAGACAAAGTAACTAATGAAAACCTTGAAGAGAAATGCAAAAACTATGAACCTCAGTTATTGTTTTATGCTTATCTGGTTTCAGTCTTATCCCCGGAAATTAAAAACATAACGGGCAATTTAGTTTTTCTAAATAAGGATAATTACATCTATTCAAAAAAATATTCTAAGGAAGATTTCCAAAAGTTTGAGGATAGCCTTGTTGAAATGAGTAATGCAATCGACAGCAGAAATTATCCTAAGAATTTATCATCATGTTCAAAATGTAAATTTGCGAATGCAGATGGTGTTTGTGTGGTGAAAGATTGAGAATATTCGCGGCAGTCTAAATTATTATAGCCGACTTCTTAGGGCGTGGATATCGAGCTAGTGGAAAATTCATGGTATTAGTTTTAGTTATCTAAAGCTAGTTCAAACTTTATAGTTAATAACTTCCTTCAAACAATTTTTGCAAAAGTAGGCTCCCTTTATATCTACTTCCTCTATGGCGGAGGAGGAATGCATTACGCAGTCCCACTCCTCGCAGTGGAGCAGTCCGAAATTATGCCCAAGCTCATGGAACACTTCTTTCATTGTCCGTGCGTAAAACAGGTTGTTGTCCGTTTTACCCGTGTAGAACTCTTCATGCAGTCGGCATAAGGAAACAATGGAATGCTTCCCGTTCAACTGCGCCTCTCCAAAGAGAAATGTAAAGATGGGGATGTATATATCCACATCTACAAGAAGCAGAACTTTCCCTTCGTATTCACTAGTCAACTTAATAGCCTGTGCAATAAGTTTAGTAGAATAATACTGTCCGCGCTCTACAGATTTAACTATTTCCAAATCAATCGGCAAATCAATTACTTTCGCCGGCACTGAAAACTTCTCCTCTAAGGATGCACGAATTAATGCAACAACCTCAGAGTTAGAAATTCCCAGGGGCGCAATATTTATTGGAGAGTTCACTCTGGTTTGCGAAGATTGTATTTATTTATTTTATTATATAATGTTACGCGGTCGATTGCCAGAAGTTCGGCGCACTTTGATATATTCCAATTATTCTCAATTAGCATCGCGGCAATGTATCTTCTTTCAAGTGCCGCCAAAGATTTGTCATCAGTACTTGCAACTGAAAATTGATTTTGACTAATCGGCAGATCTTTAATATTAACACTGCTCTCTTTGCAAATTACAACCGCGCGCTCAATTGCATTTTCAAGTTCACGGATATTTCCGGGCCATGAATAGTTCTGCATAAATGCAATTGCTTCAGGCGAAATTTCATGTATCTTTTTATTCATCGCATTTGTGAATTTCTTAAGGAAATAAAACGCTAGCGAAGGAATATCATCCGGTCTCTCTCTTAAAGGAGGCAAAAAGATTGTGAAAACATTCAAACGATAATAAAGGTCTTCGCGGAATACTCCCTCTTTAACTCTTTCTTCAAGATTTTCATTCGTCGCGGTGATGATTCTAAAATCACTTTTAATAACATCATTTCCTCCAAGCCTCGTAAATTGCTTGGTATCCACAACTCGTAAAAGTTCGCTCTGTGTCTTTGGTGATACATTCCCTATTTCATCAAGGAAAATAGTCCCGCTGTCCGCCATCTCAAACTTACCTTTTCTGCGATAATGCGCACCGGTGAAGGCTCCTTTTTCGTGGCCAAATAATTCACTCTCAAGAATTGATTCTGCCAACGCACCGCAATTAACAGTGACGATTGGGAAATATTTGCGGGTGCTGTTTATATGTATCGCACGGGCAACCAATTCTTTACCGGTACCGCTCTCGCCCCGTATCATCACAGTAGTATTTGTCGGTGCAACAGTTTGAATCAAAGAAAATACTTTTTTCATGTGAGCGCTTTCCCCGACAAGGTTATCGGGTCTTATCATCTCATCGTAACTTGATTTTAGCTGCGAGTTTTCCGTTTTCAATTTTATTTGATGAAAGGCCTTCTCTACCAAATGCGATAACTCATCAGGGTCAACAGGCTTGGTTATATAATCAAACGCACCGTCTTTAAGTGCTTGAATTGCGGTAGGTACGGAAGCAAATGCTGTGATAATTATTACAAGAGCCCCGTCGTTTATTTCCTTAATTTTTGAAAGCAGTTCCAATCCGCTCATTCCGGGCATTTTCATATCCGCAAGAATAAGGTCGAATTTTCTTTCCTGATATTTTTTTAATGCCAACTCTGCTGTTTCAGCTGAGACTACATCATAGTTATCTTCTTCAAACCAATGCAAAAGCGATTCACGGACGATTTCTTCATCATCAACAATTAATATTGAACCTCTATGTGTCATAAATTTATTTGCTCCTTTTTATATAAAGGTAATTCAATTCTAAAAATAGTTCCTTTTTCTGAAGTCTCATCGACCTTGATAGTTCCCTTATGCTGGGATATAATTCCATAAGCCACGGAAAGTCCAAGACCTGTTCCTTTTTTATCCTGCTTAGTGCTGAAAAACGGGTCAAAGATATGCGGCAGTACATCCATGGAAATCCCAAGTCCTTCATCTTTTATAAGAAGAATACCCAACTCATCTTTTTTCATTACAACGATAGTTAATTTGCAACTGTCAGGCATTGATTCAATTGCATTAATAAGTACAGAAAGTATTGCCTGTTCTATTTTCTGTGCATCACAAAAAATGTCAACCTCATGTTTATCCATCACTTTAGACACCGACACATGATGCATTTCCAGGTGATGCTTAATGAGCAGCAAATCCTTTTCAACAATTTCCCGCAAATCTATTTTCTTAAACTGCGTATCTGTTGTCCTCGAGAATATCAGCAAATCTTTTACAATTCTTCCGCAGCGGGATGATTCGCTTGATACAAGTTCCAGATATGAAAGTATTTTATCATGCTTACCTGCGGGATTATCCTTCGTCAATATTTTTGAAATGAGTTTACTGTAAGTCAGTATTCCCTCTAAGGGATTATTTAGTTCATGCGCAACGGTAGCAGATAATTTTCCGAGAGATGCAAGTTTTTCGACTTGAACAATCTGCTCATATATTTTTTTTAGCTCTTCATTTTTATCGTCAACTTTTTTATTAAGCGTCTCGTTCCATTTTTTAATTTCATCATACGCTTCACTGAGTTGTGAAGTCATCGCATTAAACTGATTTGCCATATCTCCCAAATCATCCTTAGTATCAGAATCAATTTTATAATCCAAGTTCCCATCTGATATTTCTTTAATGCCTTTATTAATCCTCATCATCGGTCTATTTACAATAAATGATATTGCAAACACCGAAGCAAAAGCAAGTACAAAAAGAATTACGACAGAACCAAGTGCAATTGAATTAATATTAGAAGAAACTTGTTCATCCACTTTATCCATCGAGAGCATAACATCAAGTACACCAAGTAGTTTTTTATCTGAAGGGTGGCACCCTGATGAATAGCAGTCCTTCTCATTTCGGATAGGGTTTATAAGTCCTAAAACTTTTTCGCCATTCTCATTACGGAAAATTCTTATGGTTTGGTTCTTAGGTGTTTCAAGCGGTTGCTGATTTTCCACATGGCAAGAAGAGCACTCATCAGAGGTGAGAGATATTCTTTTATCAATTTCAGTTGAGTCGGTAGAGTAGGAAATAGCACCAAACTTATTGTAGATTCGTATTCTTTTAACACCCTGCTCGCCGCCAACAGTATTAATAATCTCCTGAATATCTTCCCTTCTATTAAGCAGCATACTGTAACGGGTTGATTTTTTTATAATATCACTCATGGAATATGCATTTTTTGCCCAAGCAGTAGTAGTCTGTTCCCTAAGGCCTACCGCAGTAATCCATGTATATATAAATAGGGTAATAAGCAGAACGCAGGAAATAACAAGAACTAATTTCCCGCTGATACGGTTAAAGTATTTTTTCTTCATCTTTTCTGAAAAGTTTATATTTAGAAATTAAAAATACAAATAATTCCATGTACGAATTAAAATATTATTGTTTGCCAAATAGCAAGCAAATATTGGAACAGATTTAATATGTTTAAACACTTATGAAAATTTATTATCAACAAATCAAGGCGTGGTATGAGGCCAATATATAGATCTATATTGTTTTTTGTTTTTGCTGTTAGTTTATTCTCCGGATGCAAAAAAGACACGGTAGATACAGATTTAATTCCTGTTGCAGTTGAGGGCAAGTGGGGGTTTGTTGATAATGACGGCAAGATTGTTATCAACTATCAGTTTGGTTCTGCGACCTGTTTCTCAGACGGATTAGCACGCGTTACTAATGATGATGGCAAAGTAGGCTATATAAATAAAAGCGGTAAGTATATAATTAATCCTGCATACAAGCAGGGAACCATATTCAGTGAGAACCTCGCCGCAGTTGTTTTAGAAGATGGGGGTCCGGTGTTTATCAATACTAAGGGAGAAATTAAAATTAATCTCCCCGCTGACATCGACGAAGTTCAAGGATTTCGCGAGGACTTGGCTGTTGTGAAAAATGCAAAAGGCCTTTACGGATTTATTGACAAGGATGGGCAAACAAAAATTGGAATTCAATTCGAGTATGCAGAATCATTTTCTGATGGATTGGCACTTGTTAAACAAAACGATAAATATGGCTACATAGATAAAGACGGTAAGTTGAAAATCAATTATCAGTTTGCAAGAGCGTATTGGTTTTCCAACGGACTTGCAGTTGCAGGAACAAATAAAAATCTCGGCTATATCGATAAGAACGGCAATTATATAATTAATCCTCAATTTGAAGAAGCAGATAACTTTAACGATGGTTTAGCACTGATAAAAACCGGGAAATCTTATGGGTATATCGATAAAGAAGGAAAGTATAGCATCACCCCGCAATTTAAGAACGCTATGCCTTTCAAGGATAAACTTGCAGTTGCTCTTCTGGAAACTAAGGCCGGTATAATTGATAAGAAAGGCAAGTTTATTGTTAATCCTCAATTTGAAGCCGTGCTTATTGTTAACGATAATCTAATAATTGAAGTCAATGAAGATAGAAAAATAGGATTTATTGATTATGACGGCAAGTTCCTTGTTAACCCTCAATTCAACGAAATTGACGGTTCGCTTTTATTAAACTATACATCAAATGTCGCGGGTGCAATTGTTCCCAGTCCATACCTTAAAGTGGAAAGCGATTTTTTTGATATGTCGCCAATACTAAATAAATTGATGGAAGGCACATCTCCGGAAAGCTTTTTGAACTACAA
>CAIWTC010000761.1 GCA_903915485.1 uncultured Ignavibacteriales bacterium
CCTAGAACCTTCGGGTTATGAGCCCGACGAGCTACCAATTGCTCCACCCCGCGGTATCCAAACTTTTCTAAAGAATAAAAATAATATTCTGACTTAGACTTTAAATATACTCATTTTTTATTTCTAAATCAACTATTACGACAATTAATTTATAAGATAAATTCATTATTTCGCAGAAGTGATGATTTTAGGCACAAAAGGCATAATATATTCAGCTAATTTTTCGCTTATTAATATTTATTTGAACTTTTTCTGCACTATTTCGATTCATCAAGTAGGAAATATTTTCCCCCAACTCACTAACTAAAACAAGAGAACTGATTTGCTTAGAAAATTGAAATTTAAAAAACCCGAAGATGAATACAATGACCTTGGTCTGGGGACCAAGTTTTCCTCACAGCGACAGAGAATGCTTAATAGAGACGGTTCATTCAATATTAACCGCAAAGGTGTTGGACTGCTTAATAGTTTCAGCTTCTACCATGAAGTTATACAGATGTCATGGACTAAATTTAATGTATGGATAGTATTCTTATATGTTGTAATTAATACATTTTTTGCACTCATTTATCTTGCACTTGGGATTAATCAACTCACCATCGAGTCAGGAACCAGTATCGAAAACTTTTGGAATGCTTTTTTCTTTAGTGGTCAGGCACTCACTACGGTAGGATTTGGGAGAATTAGTCCTATCGGCTGGGGAGCAAGTATTATTGCTACGATTGAATCCTTGCTAGGCTTATTAGGATTTGCCTTAATCACCGGCTCCCTGTACGGAAGATTTTCAAGACCGACGGCGAATATTTTATTCTCTACAGGTGCGGTAATTGCGCCATATAAAAATATCAACGCATTCATGTTCAGACTTATCAACCAAAGGAAGAATCAATTAATCGATTTGGAAATTCAGGTTATGTTCTCGAGGTTAGAGGAAAAAGACGGTCAGCCGTTCAGAAGATATTATGAGCTTAATTTAGAGCGCAAGAGAGTTAACTTTTTCCCGATTGCATGGACAGTTGTTCACCCAATTGATGAGAACAGCCCGTTCTTTGGTGTAAATTCAGAAGATTTGAAAGAAGCTGATGCTGAAATTATGATTATGCTTAAAGCTTATGATGATTCTTTCTCACAACATGTTCATACAAGAGCATCTTACGACTATTTTGAAATTAAATGGGGTGCAAAATTTAAGAGTATGTTTATTAATAATCCCGGTGAAGTAACGGCAATTGATATGAACTTGCTGCATAAAACGGTTGAAGCAAAATTAAACAATACATCGAATAACCAATCAACAAGCAATGCCGGTTAATATTTATTAATTGGTATTTAATAAAGATTTATTGAAGGATTATTTTGTCACCGCTAATCTCAATGAAGAGATTATCTAAAAGTCTGGTTGCACCGAATCGACAAGCAATAACTAAATAATATTTTCCATTACTAAGAATTTCAGCATCAATAAAGCTTGATGCACGAACTATCCTTATATAATCAATCTTTGCAATAGATGATTCGCTTAATATCTTTTTAGCCTCTGCCAAAATCCCGGCAGAGTTTCTTACACCGCTGTTTATTAATGTCCTTGCATGATTAAGAACTTTGAATAATA
>CAIWTC010000762.1 GCA_903915485.1 uncultured Ignavibacteriales bacterium
AATAGAATTCGGTGAACCTAAAATTGATTTGGATAAATTAAGAGATTTCAAAAACAAAGTCGTGAATAAACTTACCGGCGGCTTGGGAATGCTCTCAAAGCAGCGGAAGATAAATTACATTCAGGGAACTGCTAAGTTTTTATCATCTGATAAAATTGAAGTCGAGTTGCTTGAAGGCGGCAAAGATGAAATTGAATTCGAAAATATTATCATTGCAACAGGTTCAATTATTTCTACCGTGCCTTCGTTGATGATTAATAGTCCTAGACTACTGAATTCAACAACAGCGCTTGATTTACCTGCGATACCGAAAAGACTTCTTGTCATCGGTGGCGGTTATATTGGCTTGGAGCTTGGTTCTGTTTATGCTGCGCTCGGAACAAAAGTATCTGTCGTGGAAATGACAAACGGATTACTTCCCGGTGCTGACAGGGATTTGGTTTCATTCCTTGAAAGAAGAATCACACCAAAATTTGAAAAGATTATGCTAAGTTCAAAAGTTGCTGCCCTGAAAGAAGTAAAAGACGGCATCACCGTTTCGATGCTTGATAAGGACAACAAACCTTTTGATGAAACTTACGATTATGTGCTAATGTCAATCGGAAGAAGACCGACTACTCAAGGACTCGGCTTGGAGAATACAAAAGTGTCTCTCACTCAACGCGGATTTATTGAAACAGATAAGCAGTGCAGAACAAAAGATTCAAAAATATTTGCGATAGGTGATATCGCTGGCGACCCGATGCTTGCGCATAAAGCATCACACGAAGCCAGAGTTGCTGTTGAAGTTATCGCAGGACACAAAGCATTCTTCGAACCAAAGGCAATTCCTGCAGTTGTTTTCACTGACCCTGAAATTGCTTGGGCGGGACTGACTGAAACTCAGGCAAAAGAAATGAACATTCCGCATGAAGTGGCAAAGTTTCCTTGGGCTGCTGCAAGCCGTGCAGTTACACTTGATAGAAACGACGGCGTAACAAAACTCATAATCGAACCAGGCACAGAAAGAATATTGGGAGTAGCAGTATGCGGTCCCGGTGCCGGCGAACTCATTGCAGAGGGCGCACTCGCAATCGAGATGGCTGCAACAGCATCAGACTTGAAATTAACAATTCATCCGCATCCGACACTCTCTGAAACAGTAATGGAGGCTGCCGAAGTATTCTTTGGCCAAAGCGTGCATATTTACAGGCCGAAAAAGGGTTAGAGTTATTAACTGAAAAATTAATAGACTGCCTAGTCGGGGATGGGGAGTTGTTCTGTTAGTTAGTTGACATGTGAAATCATTTTGTTGATATTAACAAAATGATAATCTTCGTGTAAATATTATACATTCAGCAGTCAGATTTGGTTTGGACTTTTTTTTATCAAATATTACAGATACTGCTCTAAATGATTATTTATTTAATATGTTTGATAGAATACAATTATTAAATTATTATCATTTATGATAATAATTTCCCGATAGGGAATATATGTCTGTAGAAAAAATGAATTAAATGATCTGTTTTCCGATAGGAAATATAAGTTTATTTTGAGTACAATAGTTTATTAACATCAAATGCCAAACACATATTCACAAGTTTATCTTCAATTTGTTTTTGCTGTTCAAAACCGTGCATCTTTAATACAGCCCGAGTGGGAGGAAGATTTGCGCAAGTACATTTCCGGAATAGTAACAACAAACAAACATAAGTTGATTGCTGTTAATGGAACAGCAAATCATATGCATCTTTTTGTAGGATATTCCTTGCACCAATCAATTCCCGAACTAATGAAAGATGTAAAAAGATCTTCATCCCTTTGGATTAATTCAAATAATATAGTGCCGGGTAAATTTAATTGGCAGGAAGGTTACGGAGCATTTTCATATTCACGTTCTCATATTTCGAAAGTTGCCAACTATATTATGAACCAAAAAGAGCACCATAAACAGTTGACTTTTAGAGAAGAATATATCGATTTGCTTGAGAAATTTGGAGTTGAATATGATGCAAAGTATATTCTACAGGATGTAAAATAATTTTTTGAATCTGGCGCTGACGTATATTTCCTAACGGAAAACGATGTTTTTTTGCGGACTCTTTTTACAAACCTATAATGCCTACGGCATATTCTGAAATCAGTTTTATAATCTGGTTTTATTTAATATTTACCTTGGAGTTTACATTGAGTGAGAAGTACAAAAATAGCGGGAATCTGAAATCGTTTATTGCGATATTGTTTGTTATCTCGGGGGCAACAGGGCTAATCTATCAGGTCGTTTGGTTTAAGTACCTCGGAATATTTTTGGGGAATACTACATTTGCTCAGATGATTGTGCTCGCATCATTCCTTGGCGGACTCGCTCTTGGTAATAATATATCCGGCAAAAGAGCCGACAAATTAAAAAATCCTCTCCTCGTTTATTCTGCACTGGAATTCTTCATAGGCGTGTATTGCTTTTTCTATCCCTCTTTAAGTTCTTTGGCCGGAAAGATTTTTATCGTCGCAGGAACATCTCAAAATTTATCAGATACAGGCGGAATACTTTTTACAAGTTTCAGAATCATTTTAGCTGTGGCGCTATTGATACTTCCTACCATGTCAATGGGTGCTACTCTTCCTGCCCTTAGCAAAGCATTTATTTCAGATATTAAATCCTCTCAAAGAGAGATGGCAATTCTTTATGGACTTAATTCACTCGGAGCAGTTTTCGGCGTATTGTTTTCCGGCTTTTTTCTTATTGAATATTTTGGACTAGATAACACCCTATACATTAGTGCTTGCGTCAACATAGCACTCGGAATATCAGGCGGAGTTGTTTCGCTTTTTGTAAAGAAGGGAGAAATAGTCGAAGAGCAAATTAATTTAGAAATTAATAATACTCCGATTAATGAATCCTCAGTTTTAAAAAACAAATCACTGAAAGTCATTATTCTTATTGCGGGGACATCCGGATTCGCCGCACTGTTGTATGAAATGGTTTGGGTGAGATTGCTCATTCAAGTATTTGGTTCTTCGACTTATGCATTTTCAATAATGCTGATGGCATTTATAAGCGGAATAACTATCGGAAGTATTATTGCTGCTTCGGCATGGTTTAACAAAATGAATAAACTAAATGTTGTAGCATTTTCGCAGGTCGCGATTGCTCTTTCAACTGTTCCTGTATTGCTCGTTTATGACAGACTTCTTTATTCGATGTGGGTGCTGTCAACATATCTTCAAAAAAATGACTCAACTTTTGTTATTTACCTGACAATTCAATTCTTGATGAGCTTCATCACGATTATCATTCCTACAATATTTATGGGGATAACCCTGCCGGTGATTGTAAGTATTGTTGCCGAAAAAAGAAATGAAATTGGCGCATCTGTGGGGAAAGTTTTTTCTGTTAATACTTTGGGAACAGTATTAGGTTCAGTGCTCACAGGACTTATCCTGATTCCATGGCTAGGAATGCGCGGTACATTTGAGTTCGGAATGTTTGTAAACCTTGCCGGTGCAGGACTTCTCTGTTTTTATAATCCTGAATTTAGTGTTAAAAGAAGATTGTCATATTCCGGAATATTGAGTGGTGCCTTATTATTGATAATACTCTTCACTCCTGCATGGAATGTAAAATTGACTCTTGCCAGTGTCTTTAGACAAACCCGCAGCGCCGCGCCCGCAACATTCAAAGACTTCAACAATATGTTTGAAACCAGAAAAGTGCTTTTTTATAAAGAAGGAACACATGCGAATGTTTGTGTGGTTCAGAATGTTGATTCCACAAATACACGGGTACTTGTTATTAATGGTAAATCAGATGCAAGTAATGGGTGGGATATGTCAACCCAAGTGTTGCTAGGCCAAATTCCGATGATGCTGCATAATAATCCCAAGGAAGTTTTCGTTGTAGGTTTAGGAAGCGGAGTTACGGTTGGTTCGGTTCTTTCGCATCCGGTGAATAATGTTCACTGTGCCGAAATTACAAACGAAGTAATTGAGGCAGCGGGATTTTTCAGTAAGGAAAACAATAACTGCTTGAGTGATAAAAGACTTCACATGCATATTGAGGATGCGCATACATTTCTTCAGCTTTCTCCGCAAAAATATGATGTGGTTATTTCGGAGCCTTCGAATCCATGGATAGCCGGTATCGGAAATTTGTTTTCTAAAGAATATTTTGAACTCTGCAAATCCAAGTTGGCTGATGACGGTATCATGGTTCAGTGGTTTCATGTATATGAAATGAATGATGACATCACCAGGCTGGTGATGAATACATTCGGCAATGTATTCCCAAATACTCAGTTGTGGAACTCCGCAGACGGTGATATAATTATGGTTGGCTCAAAGAATGAAATAAAATTTGATGAGGAGAAATTCAAATCAAAAATTGCGAACAAAGAAGTCATTAAAAATCTGAAGCAGGTTAAAATCGATAACGCGTTTACCTTTCTTTCAACTCAGATGCTTAACGATGAAAGCTTTTATGCAGTTTCTAAATTTGAAGAGATAAATTCAGAAAAACATCCGTTGCTGGAGTTCAGAGCACCCCGCTCGTTGTTTGCCGGAAAAAGTTCGCGGATAGCTTTTGAGCAGGATGATAGATTCGTCCCTACTAATTCAGGGCTATACATAGAAAAATATCTGCAGAAAGAATCCCCTGATTCAACTCAGCTAAACAATGCAATTGAGTTTCATTATAATAATTCGCATGTAAATCGA
>CAIWTC010000763.1 GCA_903915485.1 uncultured Ignavibacteriales bacterium
AATTACCAAACCGAGTTTTTGAATTTGAACAACCGTCAGGATTTCGAACAATTGCGGCACCTCCTAATGCTCCCATAGACTCGGAAATATAAATTACTAACATTAACCTTAGGCCATGCCACACAATGCTCCGAATAAATTTCTTTTTTATTAAAGGCTAAAATGTTCATAAATCTGCGGGAGCACGGCTACAATATCTTACTAAAATTACATAAAAATGATTTATTTGCCGCCACGAAGCAAAATATTATGATTTGCCTTAACTATTTTAATTATAAAGAGATAGATGCTTATTCTTCAAGACTTTAAAAGCAGTATAGTCCCTGATTTTCTCCGGTTGATAATTGAAAATTAAGTTTTGTACTTGTCGGGAGCACGCATGGGTATATTGACACTTTTAAAAATATTAGGTTTGTGTGCCACCTCCTTTTATTAAAGTATTTAGGTTCAGAATGTGTACACATAAACTAGACTGAATTTAACTTTGAAACATGCTCCCAAACTATTAGGATTAATCCTGCGGTAGTAATTGAACTTTGGGATTCAGCAAATTTATTGTTTTGATAAAAACCTGCCACTGAAGGAGTTTGGAGTATACTCGTTTTGTTCACTCAATGTTCTGGAATGTAGTCATCTTGAATTGCGGTAAAATTTTTGTATAACAGAAAAAATAATAGGGGATTGAAATTCATGGCAAATCTCTTATTTATCATTACTAAAAATTTGCAAATATGGATATTTTTTGTAAATTTGCTATTCAGAATTCGTTAACTTAAACGCTTAAGTTACTTTTTATCATTAAATATACTTTGAAGCATATTTTATAATATTTCATCGCGCAAATGAAAAAGATAATTGCAAAATTTATAATACTACAATTCGTTTTTATTTTATCCATCTGTTCAGCACAGCCTGGAAAAATATCTGTTGTTAGACCATTTAAAATTACGGTCTCCAATAGGCTTCAAATAACAAGGAATGAAGAGGTTATTCTTCTTGATATAAGTACTTTGTTAAAAAAGCACCCTAATGTTGATTTTGCTAAATGTGAAATTCAGGAAAATCAAAAAAGTATATACTTTGAAATAATTGCAGATGAGCAAGGTAAGCCAGCTAGTGTTGCAATTCAACTTAGCTTTAATCCCGGAGAATCAAAATCTCTTTCTTTTATACCTACAGACATTCCTCCTCAAATTGAAATTACAAAAAAAACTCAGGCGTTTATCGGAGTTAAAACCGACTATAAATTAGACACCAACTACTATAACGGCGGAAAATTTGTATCAACCAATGAAGTAACAGTTCCCAAAAGCCATTTTGCACACGACGCTCTTTACCAGTATGAGGGCCCGGGTTGGGAGTCTGATAAAATTGCATATAGATTTTATTTAGATTCAAGAAACAGAACGGACATCTTCGGTAAAAAAACAACAGCCGTAGTAATGCACAATGTCGGGAAAAATGATTTAGTTTCTAACAGTAAAGAGTCCTACACAAAAATGCAAGACTGGGGAATGGACATTTTTAAGGTTGGAAATTCTTTAGGGATTGGTTCTTTAGCTTATTATATAGAAGGCAAGGTACAGACAGTTTCCGAAACTGACGAAGTTAAAGTTAAAATTGAAAATAACAAAAATTTGTATTCATCGTTAGTCGCTAATTATACCGGATGGAAAAATTCCGAAAATAAAACTGACTTAAAAGCTAACATCTCAATAATGGCAGGGAGCAGACTTACAAAAGTTACTTGCGAATCGAAAGATTTAATTGAAGATTTTTGCACTGGTCTAGCGAAGCACGAGGACTCTCAATATTTTGAGTCTCCTTTGACCCGAAAAGGTGATTGGGGGTATATCGGCATTTTTGGAGAGCAGGCTTTATCAGGTGACAATTTAGGCATAGCGATTTTTTATCCGTCAAAGCAGCTCACTAAAAGACAAGAAGATGAAGCAAGTCGTTTAGTGATTCTTAAACCGGTAAAAAATTGCGTTTCATATTACTTTGCTGCGGCATGGCAGCAAGAAAAAAATGGCATTAAGACAAGAGCAGAATTCATCAAATATCTTGATGAAACTATTACAAAACTAAGTAACCCTATTAGTATTAATTAATAATATTTTATTAACAAAAAACAGAAGATAGAAAACATTTATGGATACATCAAACAATGTGCAGAATCCAGGTGGGAAATACCGTTGGGTAGTTTGTGGGCTTCTTTTTTTCGCAACAACAATAAACTATATCGATAGGCAAATTCTGTCCCTGCTTAAACCGATTCTTGACGATCAGTTGAAGTGGACAAATACTGAGTTTGGCTATATAAACTCAGCTTTTCAAGCGGCTTATGCAATAGGCCTACTTATTTTCGGCTGGTTCATTGATAAGTATGGAACTAAAATTGGATACGCTGTTTCGATTGCTGCTTGGAGCGTTGCTGCATTAGGTCACGCTTTGGTTTCAAGTATAGGTGGCTTTTTTGTTGCTAGAATAGCTCTTGGTTTAGGCGAAGGCGGTAATTTCCCTTCAGCAATTAAGGCAGTAGCATTGTGGTTCCCAAAAAAAGAACGAGCTTTTGCGACAAGTATTTTTAACTCAGGCTCTAATGTCGGAGCAATTATTGCCCCTGCAATAGTTCCTTTTGTTGCATTGACATGGGGTTGGCAAGCAGCCTTTGTCATGGCAGGTCTTGCAGGTTTTGTTTGGTTATTATTATGGATACCTTTTTATGAAGTACCTGAAAAATCCCGTAGACTTAAAGCTGCTGAATTAGATTTCATTAACAGTGATAGAGATGATGAATCCAATCAAGAGAAAGTTCCTTGGAGTAAGCTTCTTGGATATAAAGAAACTTGGGGGTTTGTTCTCGCCAAGTTTTTAACTGACCCAATATGGTGGTTCTTCTTAATCTGGCTTCCTGATTTCTTTAAGGCTACGCGTCACTTAGATATTAAGAAAAGCTGGGTTCACTTGGTTACTATATATGCGATCATCACTGTGCTAAGTATTGCAGGTGGTTATTTGACAGGTTTCTTAACCAAGCGTAGCGGATGGACAATCACTAAAGCCAGAAAAACAGGCATGCTTCTTTTTGCCCTTATGGTCCTCCCAATTTATGGCGTTACATTCGTCAGTGATTGGTATGCAGTTCTATTAATAGGTATTGCAGGCGCCGCACATCAGGCATGGTCAGCAAATCTTTTTACAACTGTTTCAGATACATTCCCTAAGAAAGCAATTGCTTCAGTTATTGGTATTGGTGGAATGGCAGGTGCTATAGGTGGAATGATATTCCCTATAGTAACAGGTATGCTTCTTGACCACTTTAAATTGTTAGGCGATGTAACTCAAGGATATACTTGGTTGTTTGCATGCTGCTCAGTAATCTATTTGCTTGCATTTGGTATTAATCATTTGTTAGCCCCTAAATTTGAACAGGTTAAAATTCAATAAACTTTGCTCACATATTGAGCATGGTTTAAATAGATAAATAATTTTTACAAAATGCTGGTTAATTTATATTAGCCAGCATTTTATATGAGTCTTCACAGTGAGGGTAGTGGGAGACTTTGTTTTAGTGTTACTCTCTTTTTTCTTATTTTGCGATAACAATTTTTTAAATTAGGATTTTATGGACATCAGATTTACTACAGATAGAAATTCTTATAAGAGAATGACTACAGAGGAGTTGAAAAAACTCTACTTACTCGACAATTTATTTGTCCCTGATTCTGTCTCCTTGGTCTATTCGGATATAGACAGATCTATCACAGGATCTGCTGTTCCGGTAGCTCAAAACTTAAAGTTGGAAAGCAGTAAGAAAGAAATGGCTGCCGAATACTTTTTAGAGCGCAGAGAATTAGGCATCATTAATATTGGTGCAAACGGAAAAGTTATCGCCGACGGAATTGAATACGCAATGGGAAATAAAGACGGCCTTTACCTTGGTCGTGGAACAAAAGAAATTGAGTTCATATCCGATGTTAGCGAAGAACCCTCAAAATTTTATTTTGTAAGTTATCCGGCACATACTTCTTACCCAAGTAAGCTTGTGCATAAAGCTGATTCTGAAATTGTGAAACTAGGAAGTCAGAAAGATGCCAACAAAAGAACTATACATAAGTATATTCAACCCGGATTAGTTCAGACATGTCAGCTTGTGATGGGCTTAACTGAGTTGGATGAAGGTAGTATCTGGAATACAATGCCGGTTCATACTCATCAGCGCCGTTCAGAAGTTTATATGTACTTTGATTTATCTGAAGAAGCAGTACTCTTCCATTTGTTTGGAGAACCAAATGAAACCAGGCACTTTGTGATGCGTAATGAACAAGCAGTGCTCTCACCAAGCTGGTCAATTCATTCAGGTGCTGCTACTCAGAATTACACATTCATTTGGGCTATGGGTGGAGAGAACCAAGACTATAATGATATTGATTGGGTAGCAATGAAAGACATTAATTAATTATGAGTTATTAGTTATGAATTATGAAAAGGA
>CAIWTC010000764.1 GCA_903915485.1 uncultured Ignavibacteriales bacterium
AGAAAGTCGAATAGCCATGAGCAAAATTTCTTTTCAATTGATGAAGTGAATAATGCTCAAAAAAAATATGGCTATAATACATACGAATATTTAGCATAGGAATAAAGAAATGATTTCGGCAACAGACAGCGCAACAAGTACACAGGCATCGTTATCCAGTGGCAAGCCAATAATGGGCAAAGATGATTTTATGAAGCTAATGATAGCACAGCTAAAAAATCAGGACCCTTTGAATCCGATGGACGGCTCTCAGTATGCAGCGCAGCTTGCACAGTTCAGTTCAGTCGAGCAGTTGATGAATTTAAATACCAAGATGGAAACCAGTGTGAATGCAAACTATTCACTTACTCAGTCAATAAATAATACAATGACTGCGGCACTTATTGGAAAAGAAGTTAAGATGCAGGGCGGAGAGGTAAATTTTAATAGCGAAGATAGTATTCAGCTTGGATATAATCTACCGGCAGGAGCAGCCTCGGCAAGCATAAGCGTATATGACGGTAACGGTGTATTGGTAAAAACAATTGACGGTATAGATAAACTTGCAGGTGACCATAAAGTGACCTGGGATTTCAAAGATAATAACGGTAACACAGTTCCCGTTGGAACCTATACATTTAAGGTTGATGCAAAGAATGCAAAAGGCAATGATATTACTGCCGATGTCTTTAAGTATGGAGTTATTGCCGGAATAAGATTTACAGCGAATGGAACAAAATTAGTAATAGGAAAATCTGAATATTCAATGAGTGATGTTTCAGAAATAGTTAACCCAAAATAAAAAGGTAAAATGAAATGAATGTAATAAATGGAGTTAGAGTACCATTCATTCCAATAGTTCCGGATGAGAATAGTTTTTCCTCACCCGCGCTGAAGCCGAAGGAATCGTTTGATTCGGTATTCAGTAATGAACTGGAGAAGTTATCGTTTTCAGGCCATGCCATGAAAAGGATAGAATCAAGAGACATCAAACTGGATGATATTAAAATGGGCGCACTGCAGTCAGCCGTAGATAAGGCTGAAGCAAAAGGCTCAAAAGATTCACTGGTTATGATGGATGACATGGCATTTATTGTGAATGTGCCGAATAGAACTGTAGTAACAGCAATGAAACTTACAGAGAAATCAGATTCAATGTTCACAAATATTGATAGTGTTGTATTTGCATAGAAAATAGTTTTTAATTAACCAAAGAGCGGGACCTTCCAAGGACGCTCCGTTCAACTGACTGACTGATGTTGAACAAATCCATAAATATATATAATACCTTAGGAGGTTATTATGTCACTTCTAAATTCACTTACTACCGGTGTATCCGGATTGCGTAATCATCAGACAATGATGGATGTTATCGGTGATAATATTGCGAATGTAAACTCAATCGGATTCAAAGGCTCACGCGTAACTTTCAGCGATGCTTTCTCACAATTTGTTAGATACGGAACCAACCCAACAGCAACCAGCGGTGGAACAAACACATTTCAGTCCGGACTAGGTATGCAAGTTAACTCTATAGATAAAAACTGGAATCAAGGAACATTCGAACGCACAGGTATCTCTACTGATTTAGGCTTACAGGGCTCAGCAATGTTCATCCTTCAGAAAAACGGACAACGCTTTTATTCACGAGCAGGTGCATTCAACTTTGACGCTAACGGATTATTTGTAAATTCACAAAACGGTGCTCAGGTAATGGGTAAAATGGCCGGTCTAAACGGTGACATTCCTTCAGGAAACAATTTAGAAAAAATCACAATTGATTACAGCATGAAACTTCCTGCTGCAACAACAAAAAATATTAGCTGGAACGGTAACTTAAAGAGCTCAGCTCCTGTAACCAGATCAGAAAAATATACTGAAACAGGAAACCTGAATAGCGCTACCTTAACAGGCGAAGCTATCACTGATAAAAATACAATTTATGACAGCGATGGAAACAGCTATGTGTTTGCTACCTCATATGCAAAGACCGGAGCAGATGCTTATGACCTTTCATATACATTAAAAGACTCAACCGGAACAACTGTTCTTTCCTCGACCACTCCAACTGCGGTAACCTTTGACTCCACAACAGGTGCCATGGTGAACATGAATGGCGCACCTGCAGCTGCAATAAATATTACCGATGCTGTAAAAGGAATTAATTTCTCATTTGATCCAACAACAGTAACTCAGAAAGCCAGCACTACAT
>CAIWTC010000765.1 GCA_903915485.1 uncultured Ignavibacteriales bacterium
AATTATTATAGATTATTAATATTTTGACATCAAGCTAATATAAAAAGAAAGAATTAAACTATGTTTAGCTCCCGTTATAATGAATTAATAGAAACAAATGTTACAGACTTAAAAAGTAGTTCTCTGATGAATGATGACTTGGCCCCGACGCAACTGCATCAGCGGACCTGGGGGACTTATCATATAGCCGCGCTTTGGATAGGAATGAGTGTTTGCATCCCGACATACATGCTTGCAAGTGGATTGATAGCTTCAGGAATGAGTTGGTCGCAAGCACTTTTTACAATTGCTTTAGGCAATGTTATTGTGCTGATTCCGATGATACTTAATGCTCACTCAGGAACTAAATACGGAATTCCGTTCCCGATTCTTGCTCGGGCTTCGTTTGGTGTGCTCGGTTCAAATATCCCTGCGATATTAAGAGCAATTGTTGCATGCGGGTGGTTCGGCATTCAAACTTGGATAGGCGGTCAGGCAATTAATTCTATGATGATACTATTGATTCCCGGTTGGGCACCATACACTTGGGGCCATGGGTTGGATTTGCAATCTTTTGGGCGATGAATGTGTATTTCATAATTAATGGTACTGAATCTATAAAATGGTTGGAAGCCTTGGCAGCACCCTTTCTTATTGTTATGGGACTGACTTTATTGTATTGGGCATATAATTCCATTGGAAGTTTTGGCCCTATGCTTGCTCAACCAAGTAAGTTTAAGACTACGGGTGAGTTTTGGAAAGTATTCATTCCCTCACTAACAGGCATGGTGGGTTTTTGGGCTACACTTTCTTTGAACATACCTGATTTTTCGCGCTTTGCAAAAAGTCAAAAATCGCAGATGCTAGGTCAAGCGCTTGGTTTACCTCCCACTATGGCACTGTTTGCGTTTATAGGTGTTGCAGTTACTTCTGCAACTGTCGTAATTTTTGGAGAAGCTATTTGGGACCCTGTTGTCCTGCTTTCCAAATTTCATAACCCAATAGTTGTTATACTATCATTAGTCTCCTTGCTAGTTGCAACACTCACGACAAATATTGCGGCGAATGTTGTCTCACCTGCAAATGATTTTGCAAACATGTTCCCGAAGAAAATTAATTTTGTTAAAGGCGGATTGATTACTGCATTTACGGGAATTGCAATGATGCCATGGAAATTGCTTTCTGATTACAGCGCGTATATTTTTGGATGGCTGGTTGGATACTCAAGTTTCCTTGGCCCTATAGCAGGAGTTTTAATTTGTGATTATTTCATAATTAAGAAACAGAAACTAAATGTGCGGGATTTGTATGTTAGAAATGGGGAGTATGAATTCACAAACGGTTTTAATCTGAAGGCGATTTATTCGCTAATTGCCGGAGTACTTGTAGCACTCATCGGATTAGTGGTTCCTTCATTGCGGGAGTTATATGACTATGCCTGGTTTGTAGGATTCCTTGTAGCATTTGTGGTGTACTTGATTATAATGAAATCTGCAAAAGAAAAAATATAGAAGTAACAAAAGCAATAATAATTAGAAGGGATGCCGGAACTTGCGCATCCCTTTTTAGAATACCGTAGGTCTGGGTTAAACTAAGACAGATAAAATTTAAATAATCTATGTGACTTCAAAACACATCGAAGAGTTCACGTTCTCAAACTGTATTACTCTCTTACTTGGTATCTGATAACATTATGCGGATTGTATTTTGATGATCAGTAACTAAACTCTCCCGTACTGATGTGAAACAACCTGCGGGGAGTTTTAATTTCCCCCAAATGGCATTGTTGGGTTTTGGAATACAATCATCTCCGGCATAGCCTAGATTTAACATCTTTGCCATAATATTCCCTAAGTAAACAGCAGGGACTAAATTATCAGGGTCATCATTTGTATTGCCAATATGATGATAGAAAATTGAGTTCTGTAAGGTAACCGGGAGTTTCCACTTATTAGCCAATGAAAAGCCTATTTGAGCATGGTCTATCTTAAACACATCAGACTCAAGTTGTTTGAGACTAAGTTTTTCTTTGGATGCTTTTTCTAATAATTCTATATAATCGTTTTTTGCATATTGAAAAAACACCAACTTACCGATATCGTGAAGAATTCCACCTAAGAAATAATTCTCCAAATTACTGGCACCACATGCTATTCCAATAAACCTGGTTGCTATTCCTACTGCGATAGAATGTGCCCA
>CAIWTC010000766.1 GCA_903915485.1 uncultured Ignavibacteriales bacterium
TAACTACATAAGAAGCGTCTGAACCGCCTGAAGGGTTGTTGAAAGACATATTAAAATCATTTAATTTCAATTTACCCATCGTTAAACCAAGATTTCCTGTAGCAGTAGTTGTTTTAGATAAACTTGTTGCTAAAAATTTTGAAGACATATTTATAGTTACATTCAACACAGTGTCAGGAAGTCCGTCGCCGGTTACCTGGTCACCTGCTCCAGAGTACTCATAACTTCCATATCTTGAAAACTTACGGGTTGCTGTCTGAATTTCACCTGCTGCTGCCGAGGCTGAAATACCTGTTACAGCACCAACACTGAGTGTTCCCGCAGAGTCTAATGCAAATGTTCCATTTCCAAAAACTTTATTTAAATTTGGCTTTAGCTTTCCTTTTACAGTAAAGATATAGGAACCTATGTCAATATTTCCTGACTTTAACGAATAATAACCGCCGCTTGAAGGAATAATCTGGTCACCTGTTAAAGTGAATCCTGCAGGGTTATCAAAATTAACTGAACCTGTTACAGTTCCAAAAGTTGGCCAGGAAAGATTATCCTGTGGAGAGACAACCAAGGTTCCACTTGCTGCAACATCTACTTTCCCGTTAATTGCTCCGGAGGAAGTGATATGCAAATTAACACCCGCTCCAACAATAAGTTTTGAACCTAATCCGGTGACTAACCATAAGTTATCAACATTGACCGTTTTAGGATTAGCCGGGTCAGAATTTCTAATAAGATACCACTGATTATCAGATGCGAAATCACTTGGGCCTGTACCTGTACCATCAAGATTAGGACCCCAGTTTGCTGCGTTAGTAATATCACCTGTACCTGAAAAATTATAATACATTGGAGCAGGAGGAAGAACTGTTTTCCAGTCGGTTGCAATTCTTATTCCGCCAATTGAAAATGTTGGGGCAATTCCTGCACCCTGCATAAGTAAACAAAAACGATTCATTGCAACTGTTGCATAATCAGAAGTTCCTGTTTCCTGGAATGGAGCGATTGCAGGATTAGCATCATCAGTTTTTCCGAAGCTGCTCATCGAAGGATTTACCCAAAGAGATAGCAAAGCATCAGTTGTTGCAACAGTATTATAATCATATTTCGCAACGACAAGATATGTTTGACCAAAATTATAAGTAGCAGTTGTGTAAACGGCGGGATAAGTAGTTCCTCCGCCCTTTGAAACACCAATAACAAAATTAGCACCTGCATTAGCACTCTTTAACCATAATCTCCAACGGTTATGATTACTTGAATTTCTAATCATGATGCAATAGTCACCTGCTACAGAGGCTGAGTCAACTTTTAACATAAAAGCAACATAAACTAAACCGCTCATCACACTGCCTGTGAAAGCTACCTGAGCATCCTGACCTGCACCAGCTAAATAAGCTGAGTTACCTACACCTGATTCGATGTAGCCGGTATAATTTAAAGCACTACCTGAATTAACTACTATATAAGGAGGAGCAACAGTTACACCCAAACCGGTGGCAGTGGTCCACCCGGCGGTGGTAATATCTGTTGTTGGTGTAACAAAATCTTCCTGAAATAATAATTGACCATAAGTCTTATTATTTAAGGAAAATATAATTATCAACGAGAAAATAATTGTAAAAACATTTTTCATACAAACCTTAGTTTTAGAATTGATTAGTTTTAGTGCTGTGCGTAAAAAAATCTGCATACTCAAATTCCAAGTAAGTACAAGCACAGGCGAATCGCTTCGCGTGATTTGTATTTCCCATAGTAACTTGAGTATGCAGAATAATCATCTTTATATTTCTTAATTTTTATTTTAAGAACATCATTTTTTTAGTAATAACGGTACTTCCTGTTGTTAAACGATAGAAGTAAACGCCTGAAGACAAATCAGCACCATTGAATGAAAGATTATAAGTGCCTGCAGGCTGAGTTTGATTAACTAACTTCATTATTTCAGCACCGACAATATTATATACAGTCAATGAAACTTTCATTTCTTTAGGAAGACTATAGGAAATCTTCGTTGAAGGATTGAATGGATTTGGATAATTCTGACGAAGCTCGACAGTTCCCGGACGAGCAGCGTTATCATTAATTCCGGTTGTTGAAGCACCAACACCTACTGCAAACTGACCAAATCTATCAACACCGGCCTGATTAACTGCACCACCGGCAAAACCGCGGGCAATATTTCCGACTGTATCCCAGATTCCAAAATTATCTGCACGATAGATTACTCTTTGAGCTGTTGTGTCTGCAAATCCTGCAGGAGCGTATAAGTCTAATCTATAAGTAGGGTTTGTTGCATTGTCAGAACCAACTACCCAGTAACCGGGCTTGTATCTATAAAAAATAACAGGGCTGAATCCAACATCAGTTGTATCTGAAACATAACGGAATGAAAGATTAATGTTTGAAGCAGGTGTGGATTCTAATGTGAATGCTGCTTTTCTGTATTCACTTGCTGA
>CAIWTC010000767.1 GCA_903915485.1 uncultured Ignavibacteriales bacterium
ACTGGCTGTGATAGAAAAGCGCAACAATCAAAGATTATCGGCCGCAAATGTTTTCCTCAACATCACCGGTGGATTAAAAATTGATGAGCCCGCTATTGACTTACCTGTATGCTGTTCAGTAGTTTCCAGTTTCCTTGACAAACTAATTGACCCTAAACTTATCATCACCGGTGAAGTTGGGTTAGGCGGAGAAATCCGCTCGATATCTAATATAGAAAAACGAATTGCTGAATCTGAAAAGTTGGGTTTCGAAAAAATCATCGTTCCCGCTTCCAACTTAAAATCATATAAACACAACGGCAGCATCAAAGTAATTGGTGTTGATCACTTATATCAAGCCATCGAACACGCGCTGATATGATGAAGCAGGCAAGATGATTATTAACTCATTGTTTCCTAAACTGTCAGCACTTCTCCTTTTTGCCTTTCTTACCTGGAATTGCAGCAGCACGGAAAGATATACATCAAGGCAATCTGCCAAATCATCATCAAAGAATTCTGTTCCATCCACAACAAAGAAGAGCGAAGCTATTTCTGTAAAGAAATATTTCGATAACATCGGCGAAGCAAGTTTCTATCATGATAAGTTTGAAAACAGAATAACTACATCAGGAGAAGTTTTCTACCAAGATTCACTTACAGGAGCACATCTTACTCTTGCCTTCGGGACAAAAGTAAAAGTAACCAACCTTAAGAACAACAAATCAGTAATCGTAAAAATAAACGACAGACCCCCTGCAGATTTCAAAAGATTAATCGACCTCTCTTACCGGGCCGCAAAAGAACTTGACATGATTAAGGATGGCATCACCGCTGTCCGTATTGAAGTGATAAAGTGACCTGCACCGCTTTTTTATTCGGGCAAATAACTTATATTATTCTTCAATTACATTTTCAAAATCTTAGAGTAAATTAAAAACATTGGAGTAGTTATGGCCAACATCCTCATATGCGACGATTCAGCATTCATCCGCAACCGCATTAAAGATATTCTCAAAACAGAATCTCATACTTTTCTTGACGCCAATGATGGCATGGCATTGTTAAGAATAATCGGACAGGAAAAATTTGATTGTATTTTGCTGGACATAAACATGCCTAATAAAAATGGATTCGAAGTTCTTAGTGAGCTTAAAGCACTAAATAATTCTACCCCCGTTATTGTATTAACAACTGACATCGACAACTCAACAAAAGAAAGGTGTCTTGTCTTAGGCGCATTTGACTTCCTCGGCAAGCCCCCAACAACTTTAGAATTGCTGACTTCAATTAAAAGAGCAGTCTCCAAATAATTTAGCGATAGTATATTTGCAGACTTATAATCTAAATCAGGAATTTAGATTTAATATTGCGTGTGTTTAAAAGCAAAAAAGCTGTCAGGAAAACCCTGACAGCTTTTTTTGTATAATAAAATTCTAAAAACTTACTTAAGCAGCATCATCTTTTTAATAGATACATACTTCTGATTATTGCTTCCTGTAGCAACTAATTTATAAATATAAACACCGCTAGCTAACCCACGACCAACTGTTCCGTAGTTTAAGCGATAGCTATAATAACCCGATGTTTGATATTGATTAACTAAAGTAGCAATTTTTTGTCCTACTTGATTATATAATTCAAGTGTAACATTTCCGTCATTAGGAATCTGATATTCAATCTTGGTATCAGGATTGAATGGATTAGGATAATTCTGATTCAATGAATAGTTTACCGGAGTTGGTCTTTTTGCATCTTCAACTTTTGTAACTGCGGTAACTGTATCAACATAAAAAGTAATTCCTGATGAAATGTTTGTTCCCGTGGTGCCAATAAAAGCTGTAATAGTAGTGTAACCTGTTGTCATGAATTTAAGATTCATTGCTTGAGCTGAAATTCCTGCAGTACAATCAAGTTGTCCCTTCATGATGTGAACCGAATCACCGGCCTTCAAGAAATAACCGTTTCCGCGTGTAGGAAGTGTGTTAGTAGAATAAGTTACTCTAGCAGGTGTGTACGCGGTATTAACAACCGGGTTTCTTGGAAGAAACTGTGCTGACAATTCGCTAGAATTGATGCTTGCTAAAGTAGTTCCGCCTATCGCACCTTTAGCAAAATTGAAAAGATATTGCCAAGCTGAAAATTCAATAGTTGCTGTATCCCTGTTTTTTAAGTATACGTCAAAGGTTACTTGATTAGGATTTACTTGGGTTACATTCGTTAGACGAAGTGATGTCGGTGGAACTTGACCATACGCATTAAATTGAACAGCTAAAAAAACTGTTAATCCGAAAACAAATATCTTAAACATGTTTTTCATAATTACCTTCTA
>CAIWTC010000768.1 GCA_903915485.1 uncultured Ignavibacteriales bacterium
CACACCCTGATAAGGCTCAATATAAAAATCTGATGAGAATTGACCTTCAGTATGTCCGATATTTGGAGTAATTGTTACTCTTCCTCCCGGCATTGATGTACCGTTCTGATCAGTTTTCCTTTGGAGGTAAATAATAGCAGTCGAGTACTGGGCTAATGAATCTACAATCATCTGGGCAAGCGGGGTCGCAGGCTCTGCTAGAATCATTAAACTTGTAACATTTCTTTCTTCAATCGCTTCAATTGTTTCTAAGTATGTCTGCTGAAGCAGTCCTAAATTTTCGAATCCAATGAACTGCGTTAGTTCATCAAAAATAAGTCTTTCTGGCTGATATTGTTCTATTACAGTTACGATGTCTTTTAAATATTCTACTAAAAAGTTATCCGGATTGTTGGTCTCGTATATATCTGTAGGAGGGGCAACCCTGACAACAATAATTAAATTTTGATTCATATAGGTCTGCAAATCAAAATCGATAGATGCTGCATGAATCATTAAATCTTTAGGGCGCATACTTGTAAAAAACAAACATACTTCTTTATTTTTTGCAGATTCCATTGCATAATGTAAACCCATCAAAGTCCTCCCGGACTTCCTTGGGCCAATTAGCAGATAGGTGCCTCCACGATAAAAGCCATTCCATGCTTTATCGATAAGTGCTAATCCTGTTTTTACTTGGTTTACTCTACGCTTCATCATTGTTTTTTGAACTCACTTTATTTACTACAGGTTAAGTTCAACTATTATGCCAATTTAAATACCCGATTATGGCTAAAAAACGGGGCACTTATATAGACGAGTGTATCATTTTGCAACTATACTTAATTGCATGTATCATTTTGCAACATTACTTTTTATTGAAGAATGGTGTGCTGAAGAGCATAATGGCTGTGGCGTTCGTCACAATTGTAGGTTCGTTGGTGATGTAATCCTGTCTATCGTCATAGTATTTGACTTCAGCAGAATTAAATTCTGAATAGTTAGAGTTCTCTCTTTTAATTGAGACACTCTTCAAAATATTCTCAGGTGCGGGGCCTGCTGAAATTGCACCGGGAAGATAGCCATGATTAAAAAATGAAATTTGAGAGTGAAACTTCTTAGAACAGTATGTCCCATAATTAGCGACAAATGAAACTCCCCATGGATTTCTCCCAAAAATATAATCGGTTTCAATTATTGCCAGCGAATCAAATTGTTTTGACTGAGTCATCTTCTTCCATAATTGGCTTTGGAGCGCCACACCTAACATTGTATGAGTCATGCCCCAAGTATAAGCTGTGGCTTCGCCGTATATATTGGAATTTTTATTGGAATTAAACTGAGAAAGATTCTTTAACATTTCATCTTTGATGTTCGGGAAGTAATCACTAACACGAAACATAGCTAGAGAATTAATATCTCCCCAACTCCACCAGTAATCGGCGTGTAATGAGTTTGTTAATGTTTTGGCCTCATCAAGGTAGCTTTGCTTATTAGTCGACTTATATAATTCAATTGCGCCTAAAGTCAGCTTTGCAGTGCTGCTATTGTCAGTGTACATACCGTTTGTTGTTTTATCAACATCGGCAGCATAATTCTTTTGGTAGAAAATCCTCTCAGCCCTGGCAAGAAGTTCCGAAGCAAACTTATCGTCATGGAATTGTTCCTTCCATATGCGGGAAGCTATGGACAGTGCCGCACAATACATCCCGATTAAATTTTTTCCGTCTGCCTTAAAAGCCGGGCGCTGATACATTGAAGTATCATTCTCGGGGAGCCTCCAACCCTGATCGTGGTCTCTGCTGTCTTGGACCTGACTTATCAATTTATTACCTGAGTAATTAGCCCTAACAAGCCAATCAATCCCAACTCGCGCCTCCTCAAGGATATCAGGAACATTATTTCTATTAGCATCATTTTGAAGATTGTCTTTGTTCATTTCATACGCCACCAAGAGCATGTAAGTAGTGTAGGCAGTAGTATTCATAAATTTAATATAATCTCCCGCATCATGCCATCCGCCTGTAAGGTCAACTCCACTTACACCTGCATCCCCTATTACCAAATGTGAATCAAAGAGATGACATTTGCCATGAAGTATAGGATTTGTTGGGCCACATCTCTGAACTGTTAGAAATGTAAGAAGAGAATCAACAATATGACTATATATATCATTATTAATCTTAAAAACAGAACTTTGTCTTCCACCGACTTCTAATATGTAATTCCCCTGCTGAACAAACGCAGTGAAGTCTGCAAGGTAGTGAAAGTTGAAATTACCCCAAGTTCCTTTATTCTCGCTTAATTTATTGGTGAAAATCACTTTTTTCGATTTAGCATCTAGCAGAGAAAACTGGTGAGCCTTTAGATTTTTTGCAGAAAAGACTATTGCGGATTTTATTTCATTTGGGAAATACCCGACTTGATTTATTCGAATATGCAAATCTTCGGCAATAACCTCGGACGAGTGACATCCAAGGTTACCAATCAGAAGAACAATAGCCAAACATAATTTTACTAACAC
>CAIWTC010000769.1 GCA_903915485.1 uncultured Ignavibacteriales bacterium
AACTTCCACAAAGTCTTTCTGTTATTAAAGATTATGAACTATGGGAATCTTCAAGCGAAAAATCCAATTCATATCCTTTGTTAAAATTAGATGATTACCTTTCAGCAAGTGCAAACCTTGAAACAATTCATTTTGTTCTGATTGATGCAACGAGCATCACCGATACCCAGTTATCTCAACTCAAAGGGGCTAGTAACTGCATAC
This sequence comes from uncultured Ignavibacteriales bacterium, assembly GCA_903915485.1. Classification (GTDB taxonomy): domain Bacteria; phylum Bacteroidota; class Ignavibacteria; order Ignavibacteriales; family Ignavibacteriaceae; genus CAIYTF01. The sequence goes on from CAIWTC010000769.1 coordinate 205, forward strand.
TGATTGTTGAATCTTCATCCTCATATCGCATAACATCAGTCCGCTCATTATTTGTACGCCTGATTAACATGGGAATTCTTTTACCCGCAGTGCTAAAGTTTGATTTCAGCGAAGACGGTTATGAACAGTTTCTTCTTAACGCTTCAATTGATTTTGGAAGTTTATTCTTAGACGGTTTAGGCGATGCTGTATGGGTAAAAAATACCGGCACCTATCGTGTTGGACACACAGCCACCAACCGTATTTTATTCGGAATACTGCAGGCAGCAAGAATGAGGATTTCCAAAACGGAATACATCGCATGCCCTTCTTGCGGAAGAACGCTATTTGATTTAGTGGAAACTACAAACTCTATCAGACGAAGAACTTCACACCTTAAAGGACTTAAAATAGGTATTATGGGATGCATAGTAAACGGCCCCGGAGAAATGGCAGATGCTGACTATGGATATGTAGGTTCAGGCGAGGGCAAAATCACACTCTACCGCGGGAAAGAAGTCGTGGAAAGAAATGTTCAGTCAGTTGATGCAGTTGAAAAGCTTATCGATATTATTAAAGGCGACGGCAGGTGGATTAATCAACCACTTGCTTCTGAATAATTTCTCCGGTCAATGAATAATAGATGCCGTAAGTCATGTTGCCCGTTGCACCTGCAACAGTATAATATTTTTACAACACCCGAAGTACAATCCGGCAGTGCACCACAAGGATAGAATGACTTGTTATAATAGAATTCGTCTTTATAAAATATTTTCCCCTGTCTTCACTGATGACAACCTTAACTTATCCGGAATCAAAAGATAACTCCGCATACACACCTCACTCTTTATTTAAAATAGAAAAATCCGCCATGAAACATAGCGGATTTCTCTTTTAAATCAAAAAACCTTTAATCAGTTTCCCGTAAGAAACTTATTTTGATTCTAATTAAGCTTTAGGATAAACGCTGACATACTGACGGTCGCCGCGTTTCATCTCAAATTTCACATTACCGTTAACGAGTGCAAAAAGTGTATCGTCACCGCCGATACCTACATTTGTTCCCGGATGAAATTTAGTTCCGCGCTGTCTTACAAGAATATTTCCTGCAAGTACATTTTCTCCGCCAAAGCGTTTAACTCCAAGTCGTTGTGCATTACTATCTCTACCATTGCGAGACGAACCTTGACCTTTTTTATGTGCCATTATTTACCTCTTTTATTAACCAATTTTAGTAATTAGAATTTGAGTTAATTGCTGACGATGACCTTTTAGTCTTCTATAGCTAATTCTGCGTTTTTTCTTAAAGACAATAACTTTATCATCTTTGGTATGCTGTAATACTTTAGCAGAAACTGATAGACCCTCTACTGTAGGGGCGCCTATTTTAGTTCCTTCTTCATCTGCATATAAAAATACTTCTCCCAAAGTTAATTCTGAATCAACTTCGGCTTGTAATAAGGGCACATAGTGTTTTGAGTTTTCGGTTACTCTAAACTGTTGCCCTGCTATATTTACGATAGCAAACATTTCTTTATCCTCAATTAAATTTAAGCCATGCAATTTAGGGAAAAATATCGATTTAGTCAATTATTTCCCGAAATTATTTTAATTATTTTTACTAGTTAGAAAATGTCTGAACTATGATTTATGAGATTTAAGTGATTTTAATGATTATTTAACACAATAAGTGGAATTTAATCAAATTAATCATCATAATCTCATTAATCATAGTTCAGACAAATTTCTACAATTGGATTAGAATCCTAAGCGTTCCATGTCAGCGACTAATTCTTTTACGGCTTTTACTGAATTATCCAACAGTGCCTGTTCTTCTTCATTCATCTGGAATTCGATAATGCTCTCGCATCCGTCTTTTCCTAGAACTGCCGGAACACCGACATAATATCCGTCAACTCCAAACTCGCCGGCAAGGTGAACGCATACAGGAAGAACTCGTTTCTCATCAAATAAAATT
>CAIWTC010000770.1 GCA_903915485.1 uncultured Ignavibacteriales bacterium
GGTTGAAAGGATTAGGATAGTTTTGTTTTAAATCAAAACTTAAACCGCTCTTATCTGCAGCAATTTGTCTAACATCACTAATCATAACTCCAAAATCGTTATACAATGTAATTGTATTGCCTGATTTAGGAACAATCAAGGTAAATGTATGGTTTGCGCCGAATCCACCTTCGTTATCCATAGGTGTAGTTCCGCCCGCAACTGTATCTGCTAATGGATACATACATGCATATTTAAATTCAATTAAACCGGCACTTGTTGCTGCAGGGAAAACAACTTTCTTCGACCAAAGTTTATCTCCGGGGACAGCATCGCCGTCAACACCTGAGTCATTTAGTCTAGTTAAAGTAGGATATAATGAACCGACTGCGATAGTTGTATCTGCAGCAGTCCAAATACCGCCCCAGTTTCCGATTGGAACTGAACCGCCTTTTACAGCTACCCACTGGATATCTGCAACAGGAATAGGTAAACCGTTCTTTGCATTTTTAGGGCTACCAGCCATGTTAACTCTGAAGATAACATTTACATCTGTAGCAAGTGGACCATATGAAGGAGCAACACTTGGAATGATGTTTCCTAAAGTTACGGTTGAATCCGAATATGGATATTTTATCCATCTGTCAGCGCCTGTTTCCCAACCTGTGTTATTATATCTGGTATCAGGATATGCTCTGAATTTCCATTTTGTAGAATCTGCAGGGAAACCTTTTACTGTCATGGTTGTTTTATATAAACCAGGGAAAAGTGGGTTTGAAACCATTGTGCGTGGAGTCTCTCCAACCATTGTTCCTAAACCATCCCAATCCAAGCCCATGACTTGAATAGAATCTGTAGTAGGATCAAAGTAACCTTGACCTGAACCAATCATAGTTCTTAAATCTGCTGTGAAGTTAATTGTTAAACTAACAGCTGTTTTAATAACGCGTGTGCTGTCATCATTGTAGAAGAAAGGATATAATGTTTGGTCTGCAGCTCCTACAACGAAAGGTCTGTTAGGGGCACCTTCCCATGAATCAGGTCCTTTTACAAATTTGAATTGTAAGGCCTTATCAGGAACTTGTGAAGGAAAGTTAACAGTCAAAGTATATATACTGTCATTCTTTGGAAGAAGTTTGAATTTAAAACCGCTCCAGTCACCGGCATCACCGGCTAAAGTTTGGAAGTCTCCGCGGATGCAGACACTATCAGCGCCTTTAACGAATAAGCCTTTAGCAATCTGAACTGCCATATTACACTGGAATGTTACATTAACAGTCTGTGCATAAATGGCGGTACTGAAAAGCATAACTGCCATAAAAACGAAGAATTTTTTCATTTTGTACCTCAAATATTGTTGTGAAAAAAATATTGTATAAGTGAATTAAAATCCTATTGTCAAGGATACTTTAGATAAATTACCGAATCTTCCATAACCGGTATTACAATAATCGATTTTGGAAGATACAGGACCAAAGTCATATTTGAAACCGGCACCATAACTCATTGTTTCTTCAGCAGACTGCTTGAAGATTGAGTTCCTGCCAATACGCAAAAACAGAACATCCATAAATCCAAACTCAGCTCCGGCATTTAAGTAAGATGATTGATTGCTTGGGTAGACTGCATCTACATCAAGTATCAAACTCATATCACTTGAATGAATCGCTTCGTATGAACATCCAAAAGCAAAAACTAACGGTAGAGGCCATGATTCTACATTTAAAGAACCCGGTACATTTTCGTTATTTCCTGAATTGAATTGTCTGTCTATGTCTATCGGTTGATATAAGTCTTTACCATCCAATTTCATTTCGGAACCAAAATTGGTAATATTCATTCCCAACTTTAATCCCTCCAACTCTGTTTGGAAAAGTAACCCTATATCCAAAGCAAATGCTGACGCCGACTCATGCCAGATTTGCTGTCTTATATATTTAACTGTACCACCGATAGAAAACCTATCAGTCAAACTCCGTGAATAAGATAAACCAATTGCGATGTCCTGTGCGTTCCATTTTTCACCTGTACCGTTAGGATAAAGTTCATTAGTTACATCTTCTTCACCATAGTTAAGTTGATTGATACTAAAACCAATTGCACTTACATCGTCCATTTTATATGCAAGAGCCATCCAGTTATAGTTCGTCTTAACTAACCATTCTGAATACGCGACACTGAATTCGCTTTTCGTGAGTTTTGCCAACCCGCCCGGATTCCAATAAAGAGCAGAAGCATCATTAGCGATTGCCGTGAATGCTCCGCCCATTGCTGAAGCACGGGGAGAGACAGGTATTGTTAAAAAATTTGCTGCAGTCGTTGCAGTTTTTGTTTGCGCAAAAATCTGACCGGCGACTAATACTAATGCTATAATAAATAATTTTTTCATCTTTTTTTCTCCGCTCATTACTTTATTATTGCCAGTTTGCCGGTTTTCTTTTCCGAGATGCCTTCTATTTCTACTACATAGAAGTAAACACCAAACGCAACCTCGAGTCCTTCTTTCGAACGCAAGTCCCATTTAACGGAACCATCAAATATCGAACCCGTCTGCTCTAGCGACCTTACATGATTGCCGCTGGAAGTATAAATATTTATCTTTGAGTGCGGAGGTACATTCGTAAATGTAACAACTCTGTCACCTCTGCCTTGTAAACCGGCAGCAGGCTGCGGCTCAAATGTATTCGTAACCACATATGGGTTAGGAACAGCTTTTATTGCGGCAAGATATTTTTTAGCACTATCAGCACTATAACTTGCTGCAACCGTCTTAATCATAAATGTATCTGTCGAAGACATTGGCCGGAAGAAATTCAAATGAAGAGTATCTCCGTATCTAGGAGTAAAAGACTCTTTCCCAACAAAACCGATTTCCCAAAGCAATTGAGTTCCGGAAGTATCGCTTAGTATCAAATAATCTCCGTCAGAAAGGGTGTCCTCTTTTACTGAAGGGTCTGACTCAAGCATTGTAAACTTAGCCCGTTTCCAATTATTAGGATTAGTTACATCATACACTTTGAAATTTAATTTAGTACTGATAGGGAAAGGATACTTCAGCAATTTACTTAAATCATTTGAAGTATCTTTATATACATCTGAGAATACAATTGCATAGTCAGGAGAAACTTTTTTCGTATATATTCTACTAACAGCATCAGAGATATAATTATCATAAAATCTCAAGGCATCAATAGTATCGCGCTTAGGATTATTCCAGTGTGATTTTTTACTGTTTACAACAGTGCTGTCAATCGTCTGATTCAGATAAAGCCTGATACTGTCTAATGATTGATAGGTTGTATCGAATGCCAAACGGACACCATCAAAAACATCTCCGTTTGCGGCTGCAACTCTTGGAGCATTCTCGATAAGAATATTTCCTACTGCATCTTTTACTGTATATGATTTCGCAAAAGGTCCTTGCCAAACCGTATCCTTGCCTTTATTTTTAACATCGGCAATTAGCGTATCCTTGAAAGTAACATAATAAGTATTTGTCTTAACTTTTCGTGCATCTACAACATCAAATGTCGGAGGTAAGGATGAAGAATGTCCGGTTAGGCGGGTGCCTCTTTCTCCCTTTACAGGAGCCTGATAACCAACACCGGGTTTATTCGGAACTACCATTGCCGTATTTTTCACATAACTATATTGGCCGATTGAATTCCTTGAAATCGAGAATGAGTTTTCTCTTGGGAATGTAACAGAATCTGTTCTGCCTCTATCATAAGAAGTAACAGCATAAAAATATTGTTTTCCGTTAATGACTGTTGTATCAACATATGAATTCTGCAATCCGTTATCCTCACCAAGGTAGTATGAGTACCCACGATAAAGTTCTCTCAACACAGGAGATAGTGGGAAAAATCCATTAACTCCGTTTTTCAAATCGAATTGTGCAAGTGCTGTATATGCTGCATTCTTTCCGCTACCGTCAGAGATAGTGAAAATATCTGTAAAATCATACACACCGCTGCGGTAAATTTTGTATCCTTCGAAATCCATCTGCTTATCAATTGGGTCGATTGATTCTTCGGCAACATGGTCCCAATAAAGTGTAACTTTTTTATCTCCGGGAACAGCAGTTAAAGTTGGTGTATCCGGTGCTTTAGGGAATGTGTAGTTAGCATTGTAAACTAACTGAACCACTTTTTTAGTTCTGATAACATCCTTTAAGTCATCGCCAAAAGCTAGCGCTAAAGAAAACCTCTGTGTTTCACCCGGCTGCAAAGGAAAATATCCTGAACCGTACATAAAATCACCATCTTCGCCTTTTACCGCGATATTGTTAACGATAGATGAAGGCACATCATAGTAACCGGGTTTCAAATGCCGCCACATATCTTCATTATCACTCATAGTAATTTTACCTGCAGGAGTAAAGTACCAAAATGTTGTCAAACCTAATTGATCAGATTCATGAACATCTGTTTCATCGAAGTTCGGCTCACCATGATTAGGAACACCATTACCTTCAGAACCATCTGCATCATGTGTAGCTGCTTTTCCGTCAGAGCCAAGGTCATCAAGTTTTTGTACCCAGTCTCCGTCGTTGTCGATACCGTCATCACGGCGTTCATCAATCATTTTGTCAGTCAAGCCAATGCTTGCAGCATAATCAATATATTGAGTTGCATTGATTGTATCTATAAGGATTGTTCCGTTTGATGATTTTTTATACTGACGATAATGCACAGTATAGTTCTCATCGATTAAACCGTCTAAATCATTATCAATGCCGTCATATGCATTATTGTTAACCATACCGGTATCATTAATATCTCCCTCAACGAGTTTAGTTATGCCGGGCTGAATAAAA
>CAIWTC010000771.1 GCA_903915485.1 uncultured Ignavibacteriales bacterium
CTAAACTTGAGTTTTCAACCGGATCCCATGCCCAGTATCCGCCCCAACCTAGTACTCCGTATGCCCAATATCCACCTAACATAATTCCCAATCCTAATACTCCGCCCGCTGCAAGCATCCAAGGGAATGACTGCTTAACCCAGCTTCTATATTCATTTCTCATTAATGATGAGATTGCAAAGGCGAATGGAACTGATGTTAGCGCAAATCCCGCAAAAAGAATAGGAGGATGTATCTGCATCCAGAAATTCTGTAAAAGAGCATTCAAGCCTCTTCCATTTACAACAAACTCGCTCATCGGAACATTAATAGTTTGAAGTGCCGGGTAAACATCCCGATATGTTGGATCGTGACCTGCATTTACAGCTGCTGTAATAGCAGACTGAATATAATCTGATTTAAGAAGATCGGGATTTATGTGGGCCCTAACCATATTGATTGGCTCACTCCAAATCATTGCAAACGGATTTTTGAACAGCGGACAAATCATAATCAACAAAAATGTAGTTGAAAGCGTATAAACAGCCATTACACTAAATTCAAGTTCACCTCGTTTTTGAGTGAATGACTGAAGGAAAACACCAAATACAGCGGTAAGAATCAGCCATAATAAAAAGCTTCCTTCCTGTCCTGCCCAGAATGTTGAAATTAAATATCCTATCGGCAAGTCATTACTGCTGTACTCGTACACATATTTATATTGATACTGATGAGTCAATATTAAATACAGTAGATATGTTGAGGCTAAAATAATAGTCATCACCATCGCGTGATATGAAGTACGCGCTAATGCTACAGTATTTTTTGAACCTCTGTAAGCATAGAAATACATCACCATAGAATAGATGCTCATAATAAGAGCAAGTGTTACAAGAATATTACCTATCATATTTTCTTTCTCAAATTAAGCGAAGGTTTAAGTATTAGATTGCTTTTTAGATTGTTCTTGATACTTCGAAGGACATTTGGTTAAAATATCCGTAGCGTTAAACAATCCATTTTGAAATTTCCCTGTGACCACAATACTTTGTGCAGTGCTGAAATTATCAGGAAGAACTCCCTTATACTTCACTTTCATCTGATTGCCAAGATTATCACTCATCGTGAAAAAGCAAACTTTTTCCTGAGTATTCATCTCTATGCTTTTTTCTTTCATCCACTTTCCGGCAGCTTTTATCGTCTTTGATTTAGCCATTACTTTTGACAAATCATCTTCATACTGCAGTCCGCCTTGAGTTAAAAGTAAAATCATCATCCCGATAAATACTACTACTACAAAACCGCCTAATATATATTTTTTATTCATTTATTTATCCTTATTCTCTTTTTCTAAATTTTTGAGCCTTCTATCAATATTGAGCAGATATAAAAATATACCCGTCCAAACGATTAAAACAATACCTAAACTGTATCACAATGAATGGAACAAAGATGCTGTAGTTATTGACACAAAGAACAAAGACAGTATCAGCAAAGCATTACGCTATTGGATCACAGAACTTGGTGA
>CAIWTC010000772.1 GCA_903915485.1 uncultured Ignavibacteriales bacterium
CTACGGCACACATGTTGTGATGCCTGAGGGAACTTCAACAATTGCAGATAATATAATTCTGAGCAGCGGAAGAGTATCAAGAGGGTTCATTACTTTTGCTTTGGACGGTCTTCCAGAAAACTCAATTATCAATTATGCCCAATTGAAAATGTATTCTGATGGTACTAAGACACAAATTGGAAGTATATCTTCCAATTACGCTAATGTATATCTTGGGAAGGCATTATCAGATTCAATCGACGGCAGTGTTTCTCCTGTTGTGCTGTCAGGTTCAAATGATTCTTTGACTGCCAACATATCAAGTTTAGTAAGCTATTCATATTATAACTTGAAAACTAAAGAGCTCAAACTCGTTTTAAGAAATACATATTATTATGACGGAGTTGAAAGGTTTACATTTTTTGACAAAAACGCAGACGCTTCAAAGAAACCGACATTGAAAATATATTATTCAAGGAGAGCAAACTAATGAAAAAGATAATTTTATTATCCGTTCTTCTTACTCTTTCAAGTTTACAATTATTTGCTCAGACACCCTCAGCATATTCTGTTTTTAACATTGGTTTGAAAAATGAATTGTTCAGCACAAGGTCGGTTGGGCTTTCTATGGGTGCGATTACAATTGATGATCCTGATTATCTTAATCAGTCGAACCCTGCTGCAATGACTAATTTAGAGTTAACTAAAATTGAAGTCTTTGCAAACGGCAACTCAACTTTTATTTCTGATAAGCTAAATACAAAGCAGATAAAAAGTTTTGAAGTCGGCGGACTTGCATTAGCCTTTCCGCTTTCAAAAAGCAATGGAGTTTCGCTTCTGCTTGGTGTAAGCCCTTATACGAAATCAAATTTCAAAGTCAGCAGTCAGCAATACATAAATCCAGAATTTGGAACGGGCACAACTGAAATAGATGTTATCGGCGGATTGAACGATTTGCACATTGCAAGTTCATGGAATGCTTTTTATGGAATTCACATTGGCGCTGCTTACCATTATTTGTTTGGCAATTCAAAGTTTGTCACTAAAACTTCATTCTCAAATACTTCTTTTGACTATTCTGAATTTACTCGCTCATACGAGGACAGAGGAAGTTACTATGCTGTAGGACTTATTTTTCCTCAGTTTAATTTAGGGGATATTTCAGATATTAAATTTGGAATAACTATAGATACTAAAGCGTTGATTAAAAGTGATTATTTCGCAGATAGAAAATCAAGCGCTGTTGATGATACCACCGAAAAAGTTTCAAGCGATTATAACATTCCTGCAAAAATTACTGCAGGACTTTCTTTTAGATTTTTATCTGATTACAGAGGGATGGTTGAATATTCTTCACAAGAATGGGATTCATATAATAACCTCAGTAAAATGAATATTGACGCATATAAAAGATTCTCTGGTGCAGTTGAATACAGACCTTACAAAGAAACCAATTTTGATTTTTCTAAAGCAGTGTATCGCATAGGATTCTCATTCGAGCAATTACCGCTTTACATTAACTCGCAAAATATTAATCAGACCACTCTTTCAATAGGGGCATCGTATCCTATTTCTTACCAAAATCATATTGACTTAGGTTTAGCTTTTGGTACAAGAGGAGAAACCACAAACGGCAACTTGAAAGAGAAATTTGTCAGATTCAGCCTTGGGCTAAGTCTCGGCGAATTATGGTTTACACAGCAAGACAGATAGGCTATTTAATGATTCCCAACATAATTAAGAATGACCCTGAAGTAGCAGCAGCAATTTCAGCAGAACTTGAAAGACAGCAGACCAATCTTGAACTGATTGCATCAGAAAATTTTGTAAGCAGGGCAGTGCTTGAAGCAGCAGGCTCGATAATGACAAACAAATATGCTGAAGGATATCCAGGAAAAAGATATTACGGCGGTTGCGAGTTTGTTGATGTTGCAGAGAACATTGCACGGGAGAGAATTAAGAAATTATTTAATGCTGAATATGCAAATGTTCAACCGCACAGCGGGTCGCAGGCTAACATGGCAGTGTTCATGTCCTTGCTGAAGCCCGGTGATACTTTCATGGGTTTGAACTTAGCACACGGCGGTCACCTCACACACGGCTCACTCGTTAATTTCTCGGGAATTTTGTACAATGCCGTAAGCTACTCTTTGAACAAAGAAACGGGACTGCTTGACTATAATGAAATTGAAAAGACTGCCAAGGAAACTCGTCCTAAGCTAATCATAACAGGTGCCAGCGCGTATTCCAGAGATTGGGATTACAAAAAATTCCGTGAGATTGCTGATTCGGTCGGTGCGTACTTAATGTGCGATATGGCTCATCCGGCAGGATTGATTGCAGCAGGACTATTGAATAATCCACTGCCTCATTGTGATGTTGTAACTTCAACAACTCACAAAACTCTCAGAGGTCCCCGCGGTGGTTTGATTTTAATGGGAAAAGATTTTGAAAACCGTTTAGGTGTGCAGACGCTTAAAGGCGACAGACTGAAATTAATGTCTGAAATTATTGACAGTACCGTAATGCCCGGCATACAGGGCGGTCCGCTTATGCATGTGATTGCTGCTAAAGCAATTGCTTTTGGTGAGTGCTTGTCTGATAGTTTCAAGACTTACGGCGCTGACATTATTAAAAATGCTAAAGTCCTTGCCGATGAACTTACTAATAGAAATTATACAATCATTTCAGGCGGAACAGATAATCATCTTATGCTGATAGATTTATCGAATAAATCAATATCAGGCAAAGCTGCTGAAATTGCTTTAGGCAAAGCAGGTATCACTGTTAATAAAAACATGGTTCCTTTTGATACGAAAAGTCCTTTTGTAACAAGCGGAATTCGTGTCGGTACTCCTGCGATGACTACCCGAGGGATGAAAGCAACTGAAATGAAAGAAATTGCATCTTTGATTGACAAGGCGATTATCGCCGCCGAGAGTGATGAAAAACTCAAGGCAGTTAGTGAAGAAGTAAAATCTTTGTGCTTGAATTTTCCATTGTACGCATAATCCGGGAATTTCCGTTTGTCAGAAACAGTTAATCAAGAGACCCCGGAAGCCAAAAGTGAGATGACTTTCTTTGAGCACTTAGGTGAGCTCAGAGGAAGAATAATTAAGGCTTTAATAGGATTAGTTATAGCACTCATAATTTGCCTGGTGTTTGTTAACTGGTTGGTAAACAACATTCTTCTTTACCCCGCAAAGAATGCACACATGGACTTGCAGAACCTTAGACCGTTTGGTTTATTGTTCATGTATTTCCAGGTTGCTATGGCAGCGGCGGTCGTTCTAAGTCTCCCGAATTTATTCTATCAGTTTTGGCAATTCATTTCGCCCGCCCTCAGAGAAAAAGAGAAAAAATATTTAGTTACAATAGTATTCTTCTCAACATTCTGTTTCCTTGTCGGGATTGTATTTGCATATTTTGTGATGCTTCCGCTGACACTGACTTTTGTTGCAAACTTTGGTGCAGATTCAATTATTAAAAATCAATTTGCAATAGATGAATACATGGATATCATTGTCAGTATCATGCTGGCTTGCGGAGTGATTTTTGAATTGCCGATGATTTCATTTTTCCTAAGTAAAATTGGCATTCTGACCCCAGCATTCATGAGGAAATACCGTCGTCATGCAATAGTTATAATAATGTTCATGGCAGCAATACTTTCTCCCGGTACAGACCCTGTATCACAGATTATCCTTGCGATACCTTTAGTAGTCCTTTATGAAATCAGTATCATTGTTTCAAAATATTCCGGAAGGAAAAAGGATGTCGAACCCGCTTCGTGAAATATCGCGAACTATCAGTAATGAATTGGACACTTTTGAATCAATTTTCCGCGATACGATAAAATCTAAAGTTGGTCTTGTTGATTTAGTTGCTTCATATATTTTAAAACAGAAGGGCAAAAAAATACGCCCACTGCTAGTTGTACTTTCTTCGCAAGCTTGCGGAGGAGTAACTGACAGAACCTATCGCGGTGCTGCATTGGTTGAATTACTTCATACTGCAACGCTTGTTCATGATGATGTCGTTGACAGTTCTGACAAAAGACGCGGCCTACCCACAATCAATAAAGTATGGAAAAATAAAATTGCAGTGTTGATGGGGGATTATCTTCTTTCACGCGGTTTATTGATATCAGTTGAAAATAAGGATTATGATTTTCTTGAAGTAATGACAAACACTGTAAAGAGAATGTCTGAGGGCGAGTTAAATCAAATTCAAAGAGCCAGAAAACTTGATATCGATGTTGAGTCCTATTTCCAAATTATATCCGATAAAACTGCTTCACTATTTCAAACTTGCTGCGTAATTGGTGCTCAGGCGGCCACTGAAGATGCTGCACTACATTCGGCCATGAATGAATTTGGCGAGCAAATGGGAATAGCGTTCCAAATTAAAGATGATATTCTTGACATAACTGCAACTTCAAATTTATTCGGCAAGCCTATTGGCGGCGACATCAAAGAAAATAAAATTACTTTACCGCTGATATACGCATTGAATAATGTTAAGAAGTCTGAACGGGATGAAATTAAATCACTAATTAAGAATAGCTCTCAAAAGAAAAATATACAAAAGGTAATTGATTTTGTAAAGGCGCAGAAGGGTATTGAGTACGCTGAAGAAATTGCGCATGGATATGCTACCAAAGCAGGCGAGATATTAAAAACGCTGCCTGAAACCGCCGCTAGAGAATCTCTAAATAAACTTGTTGATTTCGTAACAAACAGAAACAAGTAATAGTTTAGAGCAATTCTTTATAGTCAAAACCTTTTAATGGTTCTCTCAAAGTAAGAACAGGGCAAGGGGCCTTTCTAACAACCTTCTCAGAAGTGCTGCCGAATAAAATACTTTCCACGCTGCTATGACCATGCGATGAAATTATGATTAAGTCAATGTTGAGCTTTTTTGCGTAATCAATAATTTCTGTAAATGGTTTCCCGATGCTAACTGTGACAGAACTTTTTATAGAAGAAGGAATCCCGCTATTAGCTAAACTTTGCAGTTCCTCGTAAGCTCTTTTCTCCAAGTCACCGGTTTCAACTGAAGGCATGGTGATTTGTCCTAAGCTGAAATCAGGGGCATAAATAATGGGCTCAATAACATATAGCAAATGAATTTCAGCATTAAATTTACCCGCGAAATCAGAACTGTAACTTAAAGCCGCTTTCGAGTTGTGAGAGAAATCGATAGGCACTAAAATGTGTTTTATTACATTATCCATTTTTCTTTTCCTTATATTTTTGGTTCTCGTTATAAAGCTGATAATAATCTTCATTTAAATTTCGCAAACGGGAGGCTAAGGTTTTTGAAAAACCGTTGAGTATTGCAATTCCATCTTTAGGGCGTTTAGCAATGAGGTGGTCAAGGTCGGGCTTAAACAGAACGCTTGCCATTACTTCAGTTTTAGCTTTCGCTGAGCCAGAGCGGGTTTCGCCGTCGAGCAGGGCCAGTTCGCCAAAAAAATCTCCTTTAGAAAACTCTGCCATAATGATGGGATGCTCTGCGTCGTTAGAAATCTCAATTTGAACTTCACCCTCGGTTATAATATAAAGACCGATTCCGGGTGCGCCTTTTTTGAAGATATATTCATTTGGAGCAAATTGTCTTTGATGAAGCAGTGAAACGATTTCTTTGATGGCAGGTAGTTGAAGACCGCTAAATACGGGTATTTCGAGGAGAATTTCAGTTAAGTCGGAATGCTTAATCTTCTTATTAAAAATATTTGACCAAAAACTTGAATAATTAGGTTTTGTATTTTCCATAATAAATATTCCTTAACTAAATAATCCATGTTCTGCAAGGCGCCAAAGTTTTTGGCAGGGGAATCTGTTTTCATACAATGCCCTCCCGATAATTACTGAGTCAACGCCTAGTGGCATTAAGTTCTGCACATCGAATAATTCATCTTTGTTTCTGATTCCGCCTGAGTGAGTAATTCTGCATTCGAGAGCTTCAGCGATTGATTTTGTTAAAGCAAGATTGGGGCCTGCTATCATGCCGTTGCGCGTAACATCAGTTACGATGAATCTTTCTATTCCTGTCCGTCGTAATCTTGTCCCAACTTCGATGGGGGAGAGACCCGTTTTCTTTCTGCGTCCTTGGATTACAATTTCATTATCGATGATATCTAAATTGACGATTACCCGTTTGGGTCCAAACTCATTAAAGATTTTTTCAAATTCACGGGGGGACTCAATTATTACTGTTGAAACAGCAATGCGGGCAATGCCGCAGGAAAGAATTTTTTTCGCATCCTCAAAACTTCGGATTCCGCCTGAGTATTCTACAGGGATAACAAGGGAGGAGCAAATGGTTTTTAGGGTTTCAAGGTTTTTGTCGGAATGTTCCCTAAATCCGTCATAGTCGACGATGTGAAGCATCTTTGCGTTTTCGGCACGCCAAATTGCAGCCATTTCAATCGGGTCATTCCCGTATTCTGCAACATCCATGTCAGGGATGCCTTGCACCACGCGAACGGTCTTATTACTTTTGATATCTATCGAAGGGATGACTAATATATTCATCTTTTAGTAAATATGATTTATAGTTATTACAAAAA
>CAIWTC010000773.1 GCA_903915485.1 uncultured Ignavibacteriales bacterium
TCATATAAAAAAAATACTAATCATAAGGCTTAGCTCGTTAGGTGATATTATTTTAACAACACCTCTGCTGAGGTCGCTTAAAGAGAAGTATCCTGAGATGCAGATAGATTTTTGCATCCGAGAGGAATTTCATGATGTAATTCGGCATAGTCCTTTTAAGTCCAATGTTTACATATATAAACCTTTGGCAGAGTCTGTTGCAGCACTTACTTCACAGATAGATTCAACTAAATATGATGCTATTCTTGACTTGCAAAATAATTTCAGGACTAAGCAGCTTTTAAAAGATATTAAAGTACCGATATTCAAGTTCAAGAAACATTCTATTGCTAAATTTTTACTTGTAAATTTTAAGTTGAAACGGCTGTCTAATCTTCCACAGATTCCCGTCAGGTATGCAAAGGCCCTCAAACATTTTGAATTGGATAACAGCGGTGCGGATATATTTTTGCCGGAGGGTATAACCTCTGACTTACCGCCATCTGATAAATATATAGGACTCTGTCCGGGGTCAATTCATTACACAAAAATGTGGCCCTCAAGTTATTATTCAGAGCTTGGCGAAATACTTAACTTACATAGATATAAGGTGGTTCTGTTCGGCGGCAAAAAAGAAAAAGCGCTTTGTGAAAGTTTTATGAAGCATATACCCGGAGCAATTAATCTGTGCAATGATGATGATTTATACAGGACATGCATAAATATGAAACAGTGCAAGGCAGTGGTAACTAATGATTCGGGTCTGATGCATGTCGCAGCGGCGATGAATATTCCCGTGCTTGCTATATTCGGTTCAACGGTTAAAGAGTTTGGATTTACTCCCTATAAAACGAAAAGTACAGTTATCGAAAACTTTTCACTGAAATGCCGCCCATGTTCACATATTGGCAGGTCAGAATGCCCTGAGAAGCACTTTCAATGTATGATGGCCCTTTCACCGATTGCAATCTATCAGAATTTAACTTACCTGCTGGCTAAGAAATGAAATCCTTTTGGCTTTTCCTTTATAATATAAGCGTTATGCCCGTGCTCTTTACAGGCTTGCATCTTGCTTCGTACTTTAATAGGAAAATTAAAATTGGTGTATTGGGTAGAAAAGACTTATATGAGAATCTAAAAACTAAGATAGATGGTTTGGATAACACTAAGCCGTTGGTATGGGTTCATTCGGCATCACTTGGAGAGTTTGAACAGGCAAAGCCTATAATTGAAAAGTTTAAGAAATCTAATTCTGTAAATGTCATTGTGACATTTTTTTCTCCGTCGGGATATGAAAATTCAAAACGATATCCATTTGCAGATGTTATCTCATATGCTCCATTTGATTCGCCATCCAAAGTTAGACGATTTTTCGAGATAGTGAAACCCAATGTTGGGATACTTATGCGTTATGACATTTGGCCGAATACCGTTGCGCACGCTCAGGCAAAGGGAATTCCGTTATTTTTGATTGATGCTACTCTGCGGGAAACATCAATTCGCCGGAAAATTTTATTTCGTGCTTTTCATTCATGGTTGTTTTCATGCTTCTCGGGAATACTTACCGTTTCAGAAAACGATAGAAAAGCGTTTGAGTGCTTTTCGCTTAACATTGGCATTCTTCAATCTGTCGGCGATACGCGCTTTGACCGTGTAAATGAAAAATCTATCGAAGCAAGAACCCGTAATCTACTTAGACCTGACATCATCAAGGATAAAAATGTTTTTGTTGCCGGTAGTACATGGGAAGAGGATGAAGAAATATTATTCCCCGTATTAAAGAAAATGCTCCACTACGATAAATCAATGATAGCCTTTGTCGTTCCGCATGAACCTGTTATTGAGCATATCGAAAAAATAGAGCAAGAGTTCGCCGGTAAAATTGCGACAATAAGATTTTCTTTTTTGAATGAATATGACGGACAGCAGATTGTAATTATAGACTCGATAGGGATTCTGCTCAGTTTGTATTATTACGCTCATGTCGCATTTGTAGGCGGAAGTTTCAAAAGCAGTATACACAATGTGCTTGAGGCGGCTGTTTACGGAATTCCCGTTTTATACGGTCCCAAAATTCATACTTCGATTGAGGCTCAGAAACTAGCGCAAATCGGCGCAGGCAAAATTATTACAACTCGAAATGAAACTTATAAAACTTTACGGAAATTATTCACCAATTCTGCTGAGCGCGAAAGATTGGGGCAGGTAGCTAAAGAATATATCTTAGA
>CAIWTC010000774.1 GCA_903915485.1 uncultured Ignavibacteriales bacterium
CCCCGCTTAGATTTTTAGAAACCATTAAATTTGAAAAATCAATTTCCGGTAGTTCCAACACATTAATTGAAACGGTGGGAGTTTGAGAATAACTCACCGGCAAAACAGAAATAAATATGATAAATAATAAAACAAGATATCGCTTCATTGTAACCTCCGATATTTATATAATAAACTTTGAATAATATATTAACTAATTTGAAGATATCAAACTAATAAACTACTTCACAATTATTTGTGACCTATGCAATTTAGCTAAGAAAAAAATGTAAATAGTGTTACACATCACATAAAATAATATGTTTAACGCGAAAAAGCAATTGAAATATTTATTAAGGGATAAATAATTCATCGTAAATATTATCATTAGAATTTGTTTTCCCACCACCGCTCCATTCAGAGACTTGCATGGTTACATTACGGAAAATTCCAAGTCCTGCTCCGCCATTGTCGTCCTGCGTACCGGAAAGTAGTGTAATTTTGCATTTGTTGTTGATTTTGCCTAAAAGCCTTTTAGGAATTGCAAACCTTAGAGATTTCTCGGAAATATTCCCTAATGGATTAGTAATGTCGGTCTGGGCAGGGATATATTGTGCGATGATTTTACCATCATAATTTGATACTTCAATTCCACCGCCAATAAAAATCGCCTTATTATAAGATAGACTGTCGCTTAATATATAATTACTGTTTTTATTTACGGTATTGCAAAAATTGCTATTACTGTTTCGAATAAGAATTGCAAGATAAGTCAGTTGGAACCCGTATTCAGGATGCCAACCTGGGTTAACTAGGTCTCTTAATAATATTGTGAAATAATACAGATTACCGTCCTCACTTAAATTAAAGTTTAGGATGTCGGAAATCCCCGCACGAAAATTTGAGTTTTGCGGGTAAGTATATTTTTCATCGAATGGTAAATCTGCTTTATCGTAGATTACCTTTGCGTTCGGGTTAGAGTGTTTTATTGTGGCGAATGGGATTAGCGGGTATGCCTTACCTGCAAAACATTTAAGATTCTTGTTGTAAACCGGGTGTGCCAAGAGAAAATTGTTAACTGATGATGTTAACTTCTTGTCTGTTAATTGTTGTTTCATATTAGTTTTAGATATTTGTACGGTTTTATTGAATAGCAATCGAGCGAGTCCTGATTTGTCAGTGATTGCCGTTATTATTGCAGCGGTAGAATCCATGCAAAAATTTAGTGCAATGGTTTGCTTTACGTCTGTGTACTTAAAATATACTTTAACTGATGAATTGACCCGAGCTGGGGTAAACTTAAATATTATTTTATCTCCCGTTGTCTGATATTCATAAAGAAATTTGCTATCCTTATAGTTAACAATAAATTTTGCATAATTAATTCCTGAAGGAATATGAGGAGTTACAGCAATAGTATTTGAAAGTGCATCTGTAGTTATTCCAAAGTAGGCTTCTCGAAACGAACGGATATACTCAGCAAGGCTCCAAGCTTGCGAAAAACAACCGCTTAGTTTTGTGTAATTAGAATTAGTTCTTGGATATACTTCCATTAATTCTGCAATTGAACCAACAGCACCTTGATTCAATATTTGGTTAGTTAATGTTTGCGTCAGTTTCCATGCAGTGTCCTGTAGCCCGAAAGAACAAAGATTGTCAACTGCAATTCCTGTATTCCACTGCCAAATAATTCCGTTGTGATATGCGGCATCTTTGGGGTAGAATGGCGGATACTCATGATAAGGGTGGAAGTTTTTATCCTTATAAGATAATGATAACACACCTTGAGAAAGTAAAATGTTTTTAGCTGAGTTGGAGAAATACTTAAAACGCTCAAACTCATTTTTGAACAGTGTGCTTTCTGCGGTTGCAAATAGTGAATTAGGACGCTCTGAAAAATCAAGCTTGCCTTCAGTAGTTATTCTATCAGCAATTTTATATGCGAGTGTATCAAAGAACTTATTCTTTATGTTGTTAACTATCTTAGGTTCTAATCTACTGCATAACGCCGATATGGTAGTATCATTTAGCAGTGCCGCGATGGTGGCTGTGGCTTGCACTTGACCTAACCACAAAACCTGAATATCGACTGCACGATTTCCTCTCGGTGACCAAGGTCCCTCGGGACCGACAGCATCCATCCAAGTCTCAGCATCTTTATGAGTTAAAAGACAATCTTTATCTACATAATATTTTAATGCACCGAGGAGTGCATTTTTGATAACAGGGTAATTCTTCTTTATGAAATTCGTATCTCCGCTGTTTCTTGCATAATTCAAGCACTGGATTACAAACAGTGGGGTTCCATCTGTGGTATTATAAATGCTTTCTTTAAGAGTTATGCGATTTGGAACTCGCCCATAATACTCGTTTAACGAATCCTTTATTTGAAAAGCAGCAAATGCCTCAAGTATTTCTTTAGCATCTTGAAAATTATTCAAGCAGAATGTACTTCCGATTAATGAGATAAAAGTGTCGCGTCCCCAATTATTATTAAACCAGGGTAAACCGGCGAATATTCCTTTTACCTCCTGTACAGTTATCAGCGCATCAAGCGAAGCGGCCGCCCAAAGTATTGCTTTGTTTAGGTTGGGGTTCCCTTGCACGGTCAAAGATGGAATTAATGCGGTCCCGCTTTTTCATCATTATTTCTGTGAATGAAGTTTCAGGAAAAACAGTTGCATTTATCTTTATAATTCGCAAACCGATTTCATATTTACCATCGGGAGAATTAATCACTATACTAAGAGCACGATTGTTTGTTAATATAGCATGACTTGAATTTTGGGATGTGAACAATAAGCAGTAACTCTGTGGAAGAGAACTCGAATATATCACCGTGGAATTAGCATTCACTGAAAAAGATGAATCAAATCCAAAATCCTTTAGAGTAAATGTAATTGATTTATTTAGCCCTGATAAGAGAATTCCAACATAATCGATGCTATCGGCAAAAACGAATTGTTCAATTATACCTGAAGGATAAATTCGCTTTAGTGTATGCGGGAAGACCGTGCATTTCGATGTCTCACGGGGCAGGGGAATGTTGTCCTGGGATATGGAGTAATCTTTGAAAATATTTTGCTCTTGGAAGAACCATCCCCGCCATCCATCGACAGATTGCGAATTGGTTTCCCCGTGATATTGGCCGAAGGCTTTATTTGTAAAAGAGAAAACTCTTGAACTTGAAGTAACCTCAATGCCAATATCATCAATAGTAAGAACGGTCTGTGCTAAAGAACTGAAAGCAAAAAGAAATACTATTGAAATTGACTGTAGTAATGTATTTCTTATAGCCATAACGGGCATTATTATTTTGATTAACTATGACGGATATTCAAGATATCGCCGTCTTTAACAATATAATCTTTACCCTCTAAGCGCCATACGCCAGCATCTTTACATTTTGCGAACGATTCATATTTCAAGTACTCTTCATAATGGACTACTTCAGCACGAATAAACTTTGCGTAGAAATCCGTATGAATTGCTCCGGCTGCTTCTTGAGCAGTTGAGTTCTTTTTAATTGTCCAAGCGCGACATTCATCTTCTCCCACAGTAAAGAATGATTGAAGTCCTATTAATGAATATGAAGTTCTAAGAATTTTATCCAATGCAGATTCGGTTATTCCGAATTCACTCTTAAATATTTCTGCTTCCTCTTCATCAAGTTGTGAAAGTTCAAATTCAAACTGTCCAAAGAAAGGGAACGCAGTAATTTTACCTTTGCCGAATTTTTCTTCAAGTTGCTCTAATAGGGGAGCAACTTTATCTTTTGAGTCTTCATCAAAATTAATACCGACGATTACTGGTTTACCTGACAAAAATTGATAACCTGAAAGAACTTTTTGTTCATTAGCATCGAAAGTCATGTCCCTTATAGGCTTTTCCGTTTCAAGTTGTGCCATAAGTCTTTTGAAAACCGGCAACTCTTTAGCTAATTGGTCATTTTTAGCTTTTAGTAAATCCTTTTCAATTCTTTCTAGTCTTTTTTCTACTAGAACTAAGTCAGAGAGAAGAAATTCAGTTTCGAAAAATTCTATATCCCTGAAAACATCTATGGTTTCCTCGGGATGTGAGACGCTATCATTCTTAAATTGACGGACAACATGAATTACCGCATCGTTATTTTTTACGGAGTTAAGAAATTCGCTTGTAATTCGAACTTTGCCTTCATCCGAGGCGGTTAATCCCGAAATGTCAATAAATTCTAAATTGGCGTTAATTTGCCTTTGAGGATTAAACATTTTAGTCATAATGTCCAATCTGCTATCAGGTACTTTTACAACGGCACGGGAGCGGTCGCTTTTAGCATCTGAGTTATTGTTTGCTGAATTAGCCAGTAATGTTTGGAAGAGAGTTGTTTTTCCGG
>CAIWTC010000775.1 GCA_903915485.1 uncultured Ignavibacteriales bacterium
ATACCATCTGCATCATAAAGTTCTATGCCTATGGGTGAGTGTTCCATAAGAAGACTGTTTTGTTCGAAACTGGAAAGCAACATCTTATTAGCTAAATTTAGTTCAGTCGCTTGTTTTTGATTTATTGCAGTTTGAGACACAAGCTCATTATTAGATATGATTAACTCTTCCTCCATCCGCTTGCGCTCAGTAATGTCAATTGCTATTTCGCCAATGCGGTTTTTTTGATTTGATTCGGGAAGAACAAATTTATGTAATTCATAGTGATGAACTTTACCATCACGATGAGGGATACTCTCTTCGATACTTTCACAACCAACTTGCAATGTTTTTTTATCATCAACAGTTATCTTTGCTGCAAATCCCTTATCTATGATATCGTCTACTTTCACCAATATTTCACTGGGAAGTCCGCTATTCATTAATTCTATTCGCTTAGTAACCTGCGTGTGAATTGCATTTACAATTTCCCAAAGTTTATATGGCTTGGTAATAAAATCATCAGCTCCGAGCTGCATCCCTTTCCTGAAATCAACCCGGTCAATCCGGGCAGTTAAGAATATAAACGGTGGTATCTCGAAAGGCTTTAAACTTTTTCGTAATAATTGCAAAACTTCATAACCATCTACTCCGGGCATCATGATGTCGCAAAGGACTACTACAAATTTCTTATTCATAATTGTCTCTAACACCATCTTTCCGTTCGGGAGTGCATCAACTATAAAGCCTTCTTCTTCTAGCAGCGAAACAAGATCTCCTCTGATGTTTTTATCATCTTCAATTACAAGAACATTCTGTGGCATTATATTATTTCCTCACTTTAAATCTACAGTTAACAGTCACCGAGTTGCTTGTGCTGGAAACATCAAAATCGACTTCATAATTTTCACAAGTGTTTTTAACAATTGCCAGTCCCAGCCCTAATCCTCCGGTAGCATTCTTATCTTTTCCGAATCGCATAAATTCACCTATCATCGAAATCTGTTTTCCCGTCATTGTTTGCCCGATGCTCTTTACGGAAAGCAGATAGTCCGAGAATGATATTCCACCTAAAACTGTAACGGCAGAGCCTTGTTCTGAAAACTTAAATGCATTGTCAAGAAGTTCCCGGATAATGCCGGCGAAATGTTTGTCTGATATTTTTAGAACCCCGCTGTCTACTTTCAAAGTTAAATCATCTTTACGGTTGTATTCCTCAGCTTTATTGGTTGAAGTTTGCTTAATTATTCTGTCAGGGAATTTACATATCTCAGCGGCAAGCCGGGCCTGCTCATTAGCATCTGATCTAATAACAAACAACTCCAGGAGATAAAGATATTTAGTAAAAACATCCTTCAACATCGTAGCCGATTTAAATATCAATTCACCAAATTCATTTATCTCCTTTATTGATAAGGAGCTGTCACCTTGCTGCAGGAGGTCGCTTCCTAAATATATAGCGTTTAAGGGAGTGAGGATTTCATGAGGAAGTGAAAAAACAACACTCTCGCGCAACTGATTAGTTTTATCTTCCAGAACTTCTGCCCTGTTAAGGCGGGTAGATATAGCGTCCAGAATTTCTTTTCTGTTAAACGGTTTCGTCAGGTAATCATCAGCACCAAGAGTCATTCCTTCCCTAATATTTTCTCTCGTAGTTTTGGCGGAAAGGAAAATAAACGGTTTGTCGAAATTAACTTTATCGGTGTGAATAAGCTTTAAGAGTTCAAGTCCGTCAAGCAATGGCATAGCTACATCACACAGGATTAAATCAGGGTGAAAAGTTTTCATACAGGTAAAACCTTCCATCCCATTTCTGGCGCCAAGAACATCATATTTTTCTTCTAAAAGGAGAGCAGTAATGTTTTCGAGAACATTGAAATCATCTTCAATAACTAAAATCTTTCGTTTCATATAACTATTCTATATTTACTATCTTAAAAATGAATTTGAATGAAGACTGTTGTTCCTTCATTCTCTTTACTAATCTATCTTATGTTTCACCACAACAATTCAATTCCGTTTTTTGAACACCTTAAATCATATTTGATTTTTTAGTTTTTCACATAAAATCTTTTTATTGCGGTTACAATTAAAGCGAATAATCAGCTCTAAATAAATAACCATACGCCAAACGATAATCTTCTGCGTTAAATCAGCCTATGATGCGTTAAATGATAGGTGACACTTATTAATAGTACTTGAATAGCAACTGTCCAACCTGCCGGCATGCAGAGTTAAATCCTACTGAGACTATATCTTTAGGACACTTAAACACAAAGAACACTAAGGGAGGCACAAAGGACACAAAGTCTTTTGTAAAAAATACCTTGTGC
>CAIWTC010000776.1 GCA_903915485.1 uncultured Ignavibacteriales bacterium
TGTATTAAGAAATAAAATAAAAACCGGCGTGAACTTAAAGTGAGTATCAAAAAGAAGAGCACCGAAGAACCCGGTCCGTCATATAATTCGGACAGCGGCTCGGCTGAAGTGCAGAATAATTCCGTAAATGAATCCCCCAAAGATTCGCTCAATCCAATTGAGCGTATAATAACAAGGGGCGGCGATGAGTATAAGGAGTTTTTTGATTCATCACTTTTTGGAATTTATCAGTCCACGCTTGAGGGTAAGTTCATAAAAGTAAACGCAGCCTTTGCAAAAATTATGGGCTATGAAAGTCCCGGGCAGATGATATCAGAAGTAATAGATATTAATAAACAGATATATGTCGATGAAACAGCCCGCGAACAATTTTTAAATAAGCTTTTCGAAAACGGCATTTCGGAAAAACAAGAATGCAGGTATTACAAGAAAAACCGTGAAATTATTTGGGGTTCTTCCTACAGTAGATTAATTTATGATATTGAAGGGAAGCCGGCTTTTGTAGAAGGTTTCATGGAGGATATCACAGACAGAAAAAATATGGAGTTCGCGCTAAGGGAGAGTGAATCGCAATTCAGAAAACTTACCGAACTTTCACCTGATGCAATAATAGTCCACAACGGGGAGAAAATTGTTTTTGCAAACTCCAAAGTATTAGAACTTATGAAAGCATCTTCTCCGGAGCAAATCATCGGGCACAGTGTGCTTGAGTTTGTTCATCCCGAATCTATATCGTTGATAGTCTCCCGAATTAATGCCATGACTGCTTCTACAGAAATTCTGCCCACGGTCGAAGAAAAATTTGTTAGAATTGACGGCAAAACGATAATAGCAGAAGTCTCGGCATCTTCATTAATACTTAACGGACGAAGAGCATACCATCTTGTATTGCGGAACATAACAGATAAGAAGCGAAATGAAAATGCTAAAGATTATGAATCGATAATTCTAAGCATGATATCTTCGGGCTCAACACTTACAGAAATATTAAATGAAGTATGTTCGCTGAATGAAAAATTATTCGAACATTCCAAATGTGTTATTTATTCGTTTTTAGAAAATAATTTAAACATCCTTGCCGCGCCCGGTTTAAGCGAGGACCAATTGGCGGTTGTAATAAAATGCGAAGAGAATAAAATATCAGGAACAGCGAGAACTTCGGCAATTGCACAGTTTCCAATTTATGTTTCTGATTTCAAAAATGAAATTTACTGGCAGGAAATCAGAGAGGCTGATTTTGAAATTTGGTTTAATGCCTGTTGGTCGTTTCCGCTAAGAAATTCAGGTCGTCAGGTGGTGGGTGTGATGACATATTATTTTACAGAAGTAGCCAGACCTACGGTTGCGGATGAATCTTTTGTAGAAACATTTTCCAACTTAACTTCCATTGCTTTGGAAAAAAGGAATATGGAAGATGAGGTTATTAAATTATCTTCCGTTGCCAAGCAATCGACGAATGCCATTGCAATTCTCGACAAAGACCTTTGCGTAAACTGGATAAATGAAAGTTTCATTAAGCTAAGCGGATATAGTTTTCCTGAAATGAAGGGAAAGAAACTTCAGGATATGCTTCATGGCCCAAAGACAGATAAGAAACTTTATGACAGTTCTTATGCTAGTCTGCTTGCGGGGGCAAGGGCAAGATATAGAATTTATAATTACTCGAAATTAGGCAAAGGATATTGGGTTGATTCAAGGGTCGATTTAATGTTCGATAATTTAAAAGCACATATTGGGTACATTGTAATTGAAAATGAAATTAGCGAAAGCGTAGCGCAGGAAGAGGCCCTGAGGGATGCCAAAGAAAAAGCAGAAGAAGCAAGCAGGTTGAAGTCTGCATTCCTTGCAAATATGAGCCACGAAATCCGTACGCCGATGAATGGAATTCTAGGCTTTGCAGATATACTTCGCGAAGAACTGCTTGGTCTAGGTCAGAACGAACTTTATAGATTTGCTGAAACAATACACTCAAGCGGAAAGCGGCTGCTGAATTTGTTGAATGATATATTGGATATTAGCCGCATCGAAGCAAACAGATTGGAGTTAGATGTTTCTGTTTGCGCTATAGATGAAGTAATTCTCAGAGTAGTTTCACTTCTTACGCCTCTCTCACAAAGAAAAGGAATCTCGCTGAATGTTTCAAGGGCTAGTAAAGTAAATGTTATTGCAGATGAGAACCGCCTGTATCAGGTGCTTCAGAATATTGTCGGTAATGCAATTAAGTTCACACCCGAAGGTAAAGTAGAAATTGAATACTATCCTGAACAAATTAATAACCTGACTTATGCACGAATAATAGTCAAAGATACAGGGTGCGGAATTGATGAAGGTTTTTTACCGCAGATATTTGAACCATTTCAACAGGAGTCGTCGGGTTATTCCCGTTCACACGAAGGAAGCGGACTCGGTTTGGCTATTTCAAAAAAATTAGTGAACTTAATGTCGGGCGAATTAATTATTTCATCTGAGAAGGACAAAGGAACAACTGTAGCAATAACTTTCCCCGCAACATCGGGTGATAGTGATGCTATTTCAGAAAAAATACAGGTAAGTATCAGCGAAGAGAGTCTTCTAGCGCTGAGAGAGAAAAACCCTTTGGTGTTTTTAGTCGAAGACGATGAAACAACGGCAAGCTATTTTGATGAGGTTTTAAGCGGTTATGCTCAACTTGTAAAAGCAAAAGATGCACAGGTAGCTTTAGATTTACTGCGTGGGTTGGTTGATGAGAATAAATACCCCGATATTATATTGTTGGATATCGGTCTTCCGCCCCCTATGAACGGAATAGAACTGCTGAGGGAAATTAAGAGCAAATTTCCTGAATTCGCCGCTGTTCCGATATTGGCTCAAACAGCATATGCAATGAAGGATGAACAAGAAAAACTTATGAGTGAGAAGTTTAATAGTGTGTTAATTAAGCCATTCAACAGGATGGAAATAATGAACGCAATTTTATTTCATTTATCGGTTTAAGGAATATTTTTAATGGAGCTTTTGTATTACGCATTCGACAGACTTGAAGTTGAAGTTAACAACGAATGCGCAGTGGGGAAAGTAGATGAATCTGCTATTGATTTTCAATTTGATGCGTGGGTATCAGATGACCATGCGTACATCAACTATTTTTTATGTATAGATGTAGCAAAAACCAAGAAGGCGTTTGCCTCCTCCCCTTATAGAGTGAATGCAACTTTTCTGGTGCAGATAGCTTTTCCCCAGCCTGATTTATTTGTTGACCTTACACTTGACGACTCCAAAAAGCAGATGGTTTTTGAGGGAGCTGTTATGGCATATTCTGCGCTAAGGGCCGCACTGGCAACAGTAACTAAGGCTTGCCTTAACGGGGAACTACTTCTTCCTGATTTGGAACTCGCAAAATTTTCACGCATGGAATCTTAATCAGTATTTTCGAATCTTTTTATAGAAATCGACATCTTATTAAATGAACGAACAAGAATTAATATCTTTAGCCAAGCAAGGAGACAGAGTTGCTCTCACGAGTTTGGTAAAGCAGTATGAAAAAACGATTTATAATTTTTCATATAAAATCTGCCGAAGCAAAGAACGGGCAGAAAATACGATGCAGGAAACTTTCCTCAGTATGATTAAGTCACTTCAACAATTTGATGGTGAGTCAAAACTTTCTACATGGCTTTACCGCATAGTGACGAATCACTGCCTGATGGAGGCGCGCAAGAACAACAAGTATCACTTTGTTGAGATTGAAACGGAAGATAGTCTTTTTGATGAAAAATATTTATCTGACAAGAGGTCGCTGCCTCACCTTGATGCAGAAAACAAAGAACTGAAAAAAGCATTGGATGATGCAATAGCAAAACTGGAACCGAAATACAGAGTAATATTCCTATTAAGAGATGTAGAAGAACTAAGTGCAGAAGAAACAGCGAAAATCACAGAACTCTCTATACCGGCGATTAAGTCAAGGCTTCACCGTGCAAGAGCCTTTTTGCGAAATGAATTAGTAAAGGCGTTGAACAAATGAACAATGAACAACCCGTAAATTGCCATGTAGTAATGCACCACATCTGCGACAGTTTAGGAGAAGATTTGCAATCCGAAAGATGCCGTCAGATTAAACAACATTTGGATACATGTAACGACTGCCAAAACTATTTTGAATCGGTTGAAACGACAATAGATTTTTACAAAAA
>CAIWTC010000777.1 GCA_903915485.1 uncultured Ignavibacteriales bacterium
GTTATCAATAACTGATATTTCAACAATTTTCTTTGATGGTGAATCAGCTCTCAGAATAATTTTTCCGCCTCTATTACTAACTTTGATTGCATTATGTAACAGATTCCTAATCACCGTATTAAGCATTTTTTCATCTGCATAAATAGCTTGTGTTTTGGTTATTTGATTGACAATCTTTATTTGCTTTTGTTTGGCGATTGTTGACATGTTACTTACTACTTGTGAAACAATTAGAGATAGCTCAATATCTTTCGGATTAAATTCCAGAGACCCTTTTTGGGCTAAAGACCATTCCAGCAAGTTTTCTAAAAGTTTATATATATTGCTCGCAGAATTAAATAATTCTTTCCCTATTTCTTGCAATTTTTCAGGAGCGAAACTTTTAATGTCATTTGCAAATATTTCAGTCAACCCAAGCCAACCATTAAAAGGACTTTTTAGATCATGTGCTATGATAGATAAAAACTTATCTTTTTCTGCATTAAGCTTTACCAATTCCCCGTTTCTATTCTTAACTTCTTGTGATTGTCTGCATTCGTTTAATGCAACATGCAATTGTTCGTTAGCACTCTGCAACTCTTCAGTCTGTATTTCAAGTCTTGAACGAAGTTTGCTGATTTCTAAATGAGTTTTTATTCTGACAGCAACTTCTTCTGCCATAAAGGGCTTTGAAATAAAGTCAACTGCGCCGACCTCAAAGCCTCGAATTTTATCTTCAGTTTCAGATAACGCACTCAAGAATAAAACCGGGACAGCGTCAGTTTTGTCATTTGCTTTCAGGATAGAACAAACCTCATACCCACTAATATCCGGCATATTAATATCAAGCAAAATTAAATCCGGAAGTTGAGTATTAATTGAATCAATAGCTTCGCGGCCTGATTTTGAAGCGCGGACTAAATAGCCGTTGTTGGTAAGAAGACGCGAAAGGAAGTACAAATCTTCCAGAGTGTCGTCTACAATTAAAACTGTTCCCAGTGAATCTTTTTTGTTCATATTCTTCCCATATCTGTTTGTTCAAAATTAAGTGCTTCATGAATTGAACTATAATCGAAATCTTTAGCACAAATATTTAATGCCTCTGAAATTTTAGGGTGACTAAATCGAACCTGTTCAGCGAGTTTAGCAATTTCAAAGGCGTTTGTTTGATCCGCTGCCTTTTTTAGTTTAATAAGAAAATTAACATCTATTAATTTAAGTTCATCGCCAAGATTAACGCGACGACCATCTCTTTTATTTTCAATATTATTTTTTTGATAAATATATTTCAACCCAAGATGTTTAGACATTGAAATAAATATTTCACTCTCTTTATACGGTTTACAAATAAAATCGTCACATCCTGCTTCAAAAATTTCAGCACGCTCTTCACCAAAAACATGAGCTGAAAGAGCCATTATCTTTGTCTTTTTCCCTTTATCGGTGCTTCTAATTATTTTTGTTGCCTCAAGTCCATCCATGAAAGGCATCCGGATATCCATAAAAATAAAATCAGGGGTCCATTGGTTGAAGCATTCCACCGCTTCTTTACCGTTAGCAACATCTTTAATTTCAAACCCGACCGATTTAAGTAAATTAACTAATAGTATTCTGCTGTCATCAGTATCTTCGGCAATCAAAACTTTTGGAATAGTTTGACCCACCTCTAATCCGGTAACATAACCCTTCGGTATGTTGAAATTATAATCCGGTTGACTGCCTTTTTTTACGCTGATCTTAATGCTAAAAATGCTTCCCCCTGTTTCATTGTTTTTATAAGATATTTCTCCGCCCAGAAGTTTTGCATAATTCTGACTAATTGCC
The DNA here is from genome assembly GCA_903915485.1 of uncultured Ignavibacteriales bacterium. GTDB lineage: Bacteria > Bacteroidota > Ignavibacteria > Ignavibacteriales > Ignavibacteriaceae > CAIYTF01. The sequence goes on from CAIWTC010000777.1 coordinate 1,804, forward strand.
AGACCTAAACCTGTGCCGCTTTTAGTTAATATACCGCTTTCAGTTTGTGTGAAATACTTGAATAGTTTGTGCGATTCATCTGCAGATATTCCCACTCCTGTGTCCCGGACATCCGCAAGAAGAAGCAGGCCCCCGTCAACTTTTTCTGATACCGAAAAATGGATACTTATATTTCCTTTGTCTGTGAATTTAACTGCATTACCAAATAGGTTGATTAATATGATACGAAGTTTTGTTTCATCAGTAATAATGTATTCAGGTATGTCATCTAAGCCCGTTATTTCAAAAGATATATTTTTTTCCTTCGTTCGAAGGAGAAACATTCTGTTAATATCTGAAATGAACTGATAAAAGTTGAAGTTTACGGGTTCGGAATCTATTTTATTTGCTTCAATTTTTGCAATTTCGAGAACTCCATTGATAAGGGAAAGGAGGTGTTCTCCGCTTCTGTTTATTACACTTAAATAGTCTTGATGTGCAGGATTGATAAACTCATCTCTTTTCATCAGTTGCGAATAACCTAGTATTGCATTCAAAGGTGTGCGGAGTTCATGACTCATATTAGCAAGGAAAACACTTTTGGCAAGATTAGCGTCCTGGGCCTGTTTTTGGGCATCTAAGGCTATTCGATTAGCTCTGCGCAATGATTCTGAAACTAATGAAATCATTGTACAGGTCAGAACAAATACAGACATACCTATCCAATCTGCATAATCTACTATAAAAGGATTAGGTGAAAGAATAGGCCAAAAAAAGAAAACTATTGAGCATGAGAATAAAGTACTTAGCAAACCGGCGAACAATCCTCCATATATCGCAGCGACCATCACGCCGGGGTAGAAGGTAAGCCATGGAGCTTTAACCCCGAGTAAATGGAGTGGCCAGATGCGCAAGGCTGCTGCTGAGATAATAATCATAATAGCAGTAGCAAACATCTTCCAGGTCAATGGAGTAATTTGACTAAAACTTAACAAGGTTTTAGTCCTGTTATTTTTCATCCGGGATCTCTAAACATATAATAAATCTATATAGGGTAGAATGTAATTAAAATAAAACCTAATAACAATTATATCAGGTGTTATTCAGATGAGTTCTTGATAATGTGTTATATATCACAAGTGATAAAACTCAGGGGAAAGTAGCAACGAAAAAATTAATCGGCGAATGAACGATTAATAGGGGAATTAATCTTTTGATTTTTTCTGTGTTTCAGTTCTTCCTGATAAAATAACTTGCCAATTTTTCTGAGTACCGGGAAAGCAAATTCATCGTAATTATATTTGCCGTCTGCGGCAACTCCGTCGAGGTCTGAATAGACTGCAGCGGAAAGCATGAACTCAATATTGTTAACTGTATCGATTATGTATGCGCAATCCGACATGAAGCCGGATGCCTGGCCAACTTTGTCAATGAAGCGAATGTTCTCAGGGTTGTAGTTGTAGCTTTTATCCGCTATAAAATATTTCATACCATCATCCGGCCATTTATTAGCTAGATAGATTGGGTCTTTAGATTCTGAAGGAAGTATTCCCATCATTCGAATAAGTTCTTCCCTGTACTCGGGTGCTATGTTTAGTTTTTTACTGCTAGTTTCAAGCTGGGGAAAAATAATCCAA
>CAIWTC010000778.1 GCA_903915485.1 uncultured Ignavibacteriales bacterium
AATGAATCCACCAAGGAGAATGAGGTGGATAAATTTCTTTCAACTATAAAAACTCCCCAGTTTCATGCACTAAACATAAAAAATCCACATTCAATTATTGACATTTTAGAAAAGATCAGAAATAATAATATTCAAAGCTACTGTTTCCTCTTTGACTTTGAATTAGTAATTCCAAATATTTCTGAGGCGCGATTCGTTATGAAATCCATTCAGAAGCAAGGATTCAATGTCGCTTACCGCTTAAGTGAAAATGAAAAGTATTATGATGCTTACTTAAAGAACGAAGATGTCAAGATACTGTGGATGGATGAATTCTCCATTCCATGGATAGACAATTCTCAAGTAATTGAACTTAAACAAGCAGGCAAACAAACTATTTATGTATCTCCGGATTTGCATGGAGAAAAAGACATTACAAAAATCAGAAGAAGATGGGGAAACATGATAGAATCAGGCATATCAGGAATCTGCACTGATTATCCACACGAATTAAGAATATTTATTGAACAAACCTTATGATAAAAGCTTTAATCTTTGATATGGATGGAGTGCTAATAGATGCCGATAAATGGCATTATAACGCTCTAAATGTTGCACTGCAGCATAGTGAAGTCGAACCAATAACTTGGCAGGAACACCTTACTATTTATAAAGGTATTCCCACGAAAAAGAAACTGGAAATTCTAACGGAAAGAAAAGGACTTCCAAAAGAGTTATGGGAGAAAATAAACAATTCTAAACAAGAAATTACAATTGATATCATCTCAAAATTCTGCACAGTTGATGCTGAAAAAGTTGAAATGATGCGACTCTTGAAGAAGAAATATAAAATAGTCGTTTGCTCAAATGCGGTGACTGCAACGGTTGAACTTATGTTGGCAAAAAGCGAGTTACTGCCTTTTGTTGATTTTTATTTAAGTAACCAAAATGTAACAAAACCAAAACCTAGTCCCGAAATATACCTTAAAGCATTCGAGATGTTAGGGCTTAGCCGTGATGAGTGTGTAATTGTAGAGGATAGTGATGTCGGGAAAAAAGCCGCAATGGATTCAGGTGGTATTCTTTGCTCTGTAAATAGTCCTTATGAAGTTAACTATTACAGAATTCTAAGAACAATATTAACTGCAGAAAGAATTAATTTCGTTATCCCTGCAGCCGGTCAAGGCAAAAGATTCTCCGAAGTGGGATATCAGCACCCAAAGCCATTGATTGATGTAGCAGGAAAACCGATGATTCAATTAGTGTTAGAGAATGTAAACGGAACAGGTCGTCCACTTGTTCTCATGCAGAAAAAACATATCGACCAATATTGCGCAAATGACATTATTAAGTTTATTAAGCCTTCGGCAGAAATTATTCCGGTTGATGGGTTAACTGAAGGCGCTGTCTGCACCGTACTCTTGGCAAGAGAATACATTAATAATGAAAGCGAAATGTTAATCGCTAACAGCGACCAGTTAGTTGATATCAAGATGGATGAATTCATCACTGAGATGAGAGACAAATCTGCAGATGCAGGGATGTTAACATTTAGAGCAAGTGATGATAAATGGAGTTACGCTAAGTACGATTATGAAAACGGTAAAGTAAGTGAAGTCGCTGAGAAACAAGTAATAAGCGACCAAGCCACTGTAGGAATTTACTACTACAAAAAAGGTTCTGATTTCGTTAAGTATGCCGAGCAAATGATTCGTAAAGACATAAGAGTAAATGGTGAGTTTTATGTGTGTCCGGTATTCAATGAATTTATTGAAGACAATAAAAATGTTTTCATTTATGAAATAGACAAAAGTCAAATGCACGGATTAGGTACTCCTGAGGACTTGAGTAGGTACTTAGTACAAAATATCCCCGCTTGAAACAAGAACCAAAGCACAGTCTATGGAAAACTATAATTTACAGAATTTTACGGGTGGATGGTTTATCGGAGACTTTACACCCTCCCTGCTTCAGACAAACCAATTTGAAGCGGCATGTAAATATTATAAAAAAGGCGATACAGAAAAATCACACTGTCATAAAATTGCAACTGAATATACAATCATCGCAGCAGGCAGTGTTAAAATGAATGGCATGATGTTCAAACAAAATGATATAATTAAAATTGATAAAGGTGAATACACAGACTTCATGGCACTTGAGGATACGATTACCTTTGTTGTTAAAACTCCAAGTATAAAAAACGATAAGTTCGTTAATTAATAAATCACTGATAATGATATATATACTTAAATGAAAATACATCCCAACTTTTTTACTAGTGATAATAAACTGACACTAATTTCTAATGGACATCCCTTACATGAGATTAGTATTAAAACGCTTGTTGGCTATTTAGAAGCCAATGGTATCCCCTGCCGTTCTATCTATCTTAATAGTTCAAAAAAGTTGACCGAATCCCAAACCACAAGTGTTTTAGATATTTGCAAAAACTCAAACCTTGTCGGTTTTTCTCTAATGAGCAAAGATGTTAAAACAATTCTTCCTATCTCCGACTCTATTCGTAAATCAGGGACGAATGTTATTTGGGGTGGAATACATGCCACAGCGATGCCAAATGCATCACTTGAGCATAGCGATTTTGTTTGCATTGGAGAAGGGGAATTAACTCTGCTGACTTTGTATAAGTTTTTATCTGAAAATAATATAAATTACTCATCAATCCCCAACCTGGCATTCAAAAGAGACGGAGAACAGATTTTGCCTGAGAAATTTCATTCAGAATCTTCACTTGATAAACTCCCCTATCCGGATTATGAATTTTCTGAAGCATATATGCTCTGCTCAGATGGCGAACTTAAAAGAATTCCTGGTTCTATAGAAGAAAGAGAAATATTCTTTGGGATGAGTACATTTCTTTTTTACAGTCAAAGAGGCTGCCCTTTCTCATGCTCATATTGCTCAAATTCACTTTATCATAATATTGCTAAAAAGACAAATGTTCGCTGGTACAGAACAGTTTCGCCAAATCGATTTAAGGAAGAAATACGCCATCACTTAAAATATGTTTTCGTTAAAAATGAGATATGGATAAACGATGACGATTTTATTTCCCGTCCAATTGAAGAACTGGAAGAAATCGGAAAATTTTTCTTCTCTGAACTAAAATTGAAATTCAATATCAACGCAACACCATCCGCCGTTAACTACGATAAAGTGGAAGTGCTCGCTAAATACGGACTTCGTCAGATTGCGATGGGAGTACAGACAGGTGCAGGTAAAATCTTAAAGGATGTTTATAAGCGGCGTGTTATGCCTGAGATGGTTTTGAAAGCAGCAGACATAATAAGTAAGTTTTATCATTACGGAGTTGTTGCAGATTATGGATTTATTCTTGAAAATCCGTATGAACAACC
>CAIWTC010000779.1 GCA_903915485.1 uncultured Ignavibacteriales bacterium
AAATACTTTTCTGCATAACATAGATTCCCACCTTCGCAGGAATGACATAACCACCCAAATTTTCTCACTCCCCCTCTCCTTGCAAAGGAGAGGGGGTTGGGGGGTGAGGTCAAATTACTATTTTTTGTCCGGGAACAACTTTCCCGCCGGCAACTTTATTCTTTGCAGAAAGTGCTTTCACGGTTGTGTTGTATTTCTTTGCTATTATCTGAAGTGATTCACCTTTTTTTACTACATGAGTCACTACTTTAGCTGATTCTTTTTTGGAAGATTTCTTAGTGATTTTTTCGCTTTTGTCATTGTTGACATTATCCGAAAATAATTTCAGCTTTTGTCCTGCGACAAGATTGTTACCTGAAATCTTATTCCATTTCTTAATGTCTGTTACCGAAACATGATACTTATCCGCTACCTGTTTAAGAGTCTCGTTCTTCTTAACGGTATGCATGTTTAGCGTTCTTGCTGACTTTGAAGCGTTATCACCGTAAGAAGCTGACTTCTCATTCGTGTAAACTTTCAAAACTGAACCGACAACAATTTTATTATCTGCAATTTTATTCCAGGTTTTTAAGTCAGAAGCTTTAACGCCAAATTTATCGGCTACTTCAGTTACGGAATCGCCCTTACGGACTTTGTATCTGAAGAGTTTCTTCTCGCTCTTACTTGGAGTGTTTGCTGCTGCAATATCGATATTGCGTTCAGTATAAATTCTGATTTTCTGATTCTGAGCAAGTCTACGATTGCTGATATGGTTCCAACTCATCAAATCATTGATTGAAACTTTATAGCGGAGTGCAATGCTCGTGAGACTTTCGCCTCTCTTAGATTTATAATAGAACCAGGTTTTCTTTGGTGTAAACTCTGTTACCTGAGTTGATTTTTTCTCTGATGAACTTAGTTTATCATAACTTGCATAAAGTTCTTTTTTATCTTCTGGAACAAAAACATTAAGTGTTTGTCCAACTTTCAAACTGCGGGTGTAAGATATGTTGTTCCAGTTTCTAAGGTCGCTGACTCTTACATGGAAGATATCCGCAATACCTAAAATACTTTCGCCCTGTTTAACAGTATAAGTAACTGCTGCTTTGCCTGCCGGTATGACCTTAGGTGCAATAGTTTCTACTTCAGGAACAGGAACAGTTTCTACAACGCTTGTTACTGAATTTTTTGCAATTACGATTCCTTCTGATGCAGATGCTGTTTCTTTTCCGGTATCTTCAGATTCTACTTCAGTAGTATCAAGTTGTTCCGAACCGGAGTTAAGTGCTAAGTAAGGTGATGCATAAGCAGTTTTAGCTGTGTCAGGCGTTTCTTCTACAGGGGTGGTCTGCGCAGTTTCTTCGTTTGTGTTTACTGCTACATCCAAATCTTTATAAGTAGATTTGAATGGTATTTTAAGGCGAAGGCCTCTTTTAAGTTTTGTTTTAGAATTGATGTCATTTGCATCAACTAATTCTGCTGTTGTAAGTCCATACTGTGAAGCAATAGTCTTAATTGTCTCCCCGCGCTTTACACTATGGAATGCAAAATTTCTCTTTGCACTTTCCGGTATGCTCAAAATATTCTGTGCAAAAAGCTGACTTTTCCCTTTAGGGATTCTTAAATCATATCCGCCGGGAAAGTTTGCAGGTGTGCAGTGCTGGGTAAGTTCGGGATTCATTGCTGTTAAATCTTCTGCTGAAGTACCTGCACATTTAGCAAGATAATTCATATCTACAGCATCATTAACTTTTACTAATTCTGATTCAACGGGTGTTTCGAGCGTGACGGTTTCAAATCCGTATTTTGCAGGGTTCATTGCTATTAGAGAAACGGCTATATACTGTGGGACATAGGAACGGGTTTCCTTTGGAAGAAAATCAGCAACTTCCCAGAAATTTTTTCCGCCTGTTCTGCGCATTGCTTTCTGGATTCTTCCTTCACCTGCATTATAAGATGCAAGTGCCAGGTACCAGTCACCCAAACTTCTGTTAAGGTCTCTTAAATGCCTTGCTGCAGCGCGGGTTGCTTTTTCAGGGTCTCTTCTTTCGTCATAATAGAATCCGTAATCCAGACCATACATCTTTCCTGTAGAACGCATGAACTGCCATAAACCCACGGCACCTGCCCATGAACGGGCAACAGGATTCAGTCCGCTTTCAATCATGCTAAGGTACATAATCTGCTCAGGGACTTTTTCCTCTTTCATGATTTTTCTCATCATTGGGAAGTACTTACCCGAACGGGCAATCCATGCCGACATGAATTTCCTTCCGCGGGTGTTGAAATAATCAACCCACTTATCGACTTCGCTATTAATTTCTAGAGGAATTTCAGCATCAACCACTACTACCCTTTTTACTACAGGGGGAGGTGTTGCGCTTTCAGTTTTTACGGTGAGTTCATTGACAGATTTGCCCATCCATTCTTCAAGTGCGGCAAAAGAAACCTCTGCCGGAAGTTCGGGAAGTGCGTCAATGAATTTACGGTAATCATCCACGATTGAACTTGAAAGCTCAATAAAAGCTTCATTCTGTTCAATACCCGGATAATAACTTAGGTTATTGATAATGCGCTGGGCATTTTCATAATACGATATCGTTTCATTAACACTATTTATTTCTTGTTTTTGTAGTGCTAATACATACGACTGACGAGCCTGCTCCAAGAGTTCAGAAACAATTTCGAACTTTCCAACTACTTGGAGAGTATCCTTAGGGGTTTCTACCTTAGATATTTCTTTGTTTGTTCCACACCCTATCAACATAAGACCAAGCAAAGAAATGCCGAAGAAAGATAATGCTACCCTTTTCATGGTTACCTCTTAATTCGTTTATAATACAAACCCAAAATAAATAATTATGTGATATATAACAAACAATTTTAACAATTATTTAATGTTGAGGGAAATGGTTGGGAGATTTTGGCCCAGATTGAGTTTTGAGATAGTTTTGCATTTTGGGATGAAATGTCCCGCATAAGTTTAAACTTCCCTGTGTGTCGCCATACCCTAAAGTCCGCCGCGACGGAATTGCGGGAATCTAAAGACCTACCTGTCCGACTACTAAGGCGGACGAACGCGCCTCAAATCTCATTTGCAATATCAATTTATTAATTGCGATTTTGAAACTCATTTATGCTTGTCCCGATACAAATTCTTTAATCATCATCGGGAGAGTTTTTCTCAACCCAGGCATGGGATTTATCCCATGCACACCATGAACGCAACCCCAATAAACACAGCAACACCAATCATAGCAATCACATAAATCATATAAATCACAGTTCCGACAATTATGGGATTTATCCCATGCACACCATAAACGCAACCCCAATAAACACAGCAACACCAATCATAGCAATCACATAAATCATATAAATCACAGTTCCGACAATTATGGGATTTATCCCA
>CAIWTC010000780.1 GCA_903915485.1 uncultured Ignavibacteriales bacterium
GAGTGACTGATGCGCAGCAGAATAGAAGAATCCTTAATCACTATTGCAGCAGATTTAAACTTACCTCCCGAAAAAGCTTTCGAGATGGCAGAAATTGGTTCTGAGATGACATTCAATATGCTTCTTGAACAAATCATCCCTCAACTCGGAAATGTGGTTGAAACCGAAACCTCTTTCCGTGAGTTTCTGCTTTCTATGGTTAAATTAGGTGCGATAAAATATAATTATGACCTTCCTCACGACGGCGAAGAAGAAGATGATGAATAGTTAACTAGCTAAATTTGCGATATAGTATTTATTAATTCCCGAGAAATCGGGAATTAGTTTTTTAAACTGTCTGTAAATTTAATTGAGTAAACCAAATGTACCCCCCCCACCTAATTATTAAGTGTCCCTGCTTTCAAATCCGCTACCAGCCTATAAGTTTTTTTTAGGTCATCATCACCTGAATCCATTAAGCTCTTGACGACAACGCTTCCGACAATAACCCCGTCACAATAAGGGGCGACCTGCCTGACATTTGCTTCACTGGATATTCCGAATCCAACCATCATCTTGTTGTTCACAATTTTTTTACGGGTATTCTGCAGAACAATTAACTGCTCTTCGGAAAATTCTTTCCGCATTCCTGTAGTTCCAAGTACGCTGACGCAATAAACAAAACCTTCACTCTTTTCATCAATCAGTTTTAACCGATCTTCCCCTGAAGCGGGAGTCGAGAGCATTATTACATCAAGATTTTTTTTATCGTCAGGGAAAAAGGAATCATATTCTTCCAGCGGCACATCGGGAATAATTACCCCATCAGCACCTGAGTTCTTGGCATCTGCAAAAAAACTTTCCAACCCATATCTCAAAATTGGATTTGCATACCCCATCAATATAATTGGCGTTCTATATTTCTTCCTAATAGCCTCCGTAAATCGAAATACTTCTTTGAGTGTTACTCCATTTTCCAATGCGATGTGTGATGATTTCTGAATAATTGAACCATCGGCGAGCGGGTCACTGAAAGGAATCCCTACTTCAATTATATCTCCGCCTGATTCAATAATTCCGGACATTACATCCACATACTTATTCACCGTCGGAAATCCTGCTGTCAAAAATACTGAAAGCACTTTTTCATTTCTTGAATTAAGTTCTTCTATAGTTGATTTTATAATCGACATTATTTACTTCTGCTTATTAATTTTATACTTCGATGTTATTTATTATGGTGTTCAAATCTTTATCACCTCTGCCTGAAACATTAACGACTACGATTTCACCCGCATTTGTTTTAGGCATAAGATATTCCAGATATGCGAATGCGTGTGCTGTCTCCAGTGCAGGAAGAATTCCTTCAATCCGTGCAAGCAGTTTTGTTGCATTTAATGCTTCAGCATCAGTAATCGAATAATATTCCACCCGTTTTTCATCCTTCAGGAAACTATGCTCAGGGCCTACTCCCGGATAATCAAGTCCCGCTGAAATTGAATGCACTTCACTCACTTGTCCGTTGCCGTCCTGCAGAAGATAAGTAAGCATCCCTTGAAAAATTCCGGCCTTGCCCAGCGTTAACGATGCGCAATGCTTATCGGTATCAATACCATAACCCGCCGCTTCTACACCTATCATTTTGACATCGTCATTCAAGAACGGATAAAACAGTCCCATTGCATTGCTACCGCCGCCGACACATGCCACCAAATAATCAGGCAATCGATTTTCTGCTTCGAGAAGTTGCTTCTTTGCTTCTTCACCTATGACCGACTGAAAATCGCGGACAATTAACGGATACGGATGAGGGCCAACAACCGAACCGATTATATAATGCGTGTCAGTTACATTTGTAACCCAATCGCGGATGGCCTCATTAGTAGCATCTTTGAGTGTCTTGCTTCCGGA